>NZ_KV826307.1:40606-196494 GCF_001835895.1 Staphylococcus sp. HMSC034C12
GGTTGATTACAAATCCAAAGATAATGGTAAAATCGTTAAAAATCATAAATGGATGACAGGAAATGAACTGGAAGCACGCTAAAAATCTAATTCTAAATTGAGAAATAAATAGATATAAAAAGAAGTCTTAGAAGAATAACATTTATCAAAAAACGCTTAATAGACGAGAAGAATATCGTCTATTAAGCGTTTTATATTAATATTTTATCAGTACGTTGCATTTTTCTACGCCAAACATGGTAGTTAAATGATACTAGTCTAAAATAATAGTCTTAATTTTTCACAAAATACTATTCGCAATCATAATACTCAAACATCTTCTCATAAATGATGGGTTTTAAATTATTCGTCGTGTTTAAGCACACGAGTCATTTCTTCAATTTTGCCGGCATGTAATGGAACATGGAAGGCATTTAATACTAATAATTCATTGAGTGTTTGACAACCAGCAATAGGTTGTTTAAGTTCTTGTGACAATTGTTCATCTGTTAGTTTGCGCGCACGTTCAGGAAGTGTTTTTAAGTTTTCTTTAATCGTTTCGATTGCTGGAACATCTTGTCCTTCCCAGTTAACAGGGCTAGATCCGTAACCAAATAGTTTAGTATATTTAGCGACGTCTACGGCATTTTGACCACCTATTGATAAAGCAGAATCGAAAATCGTTAAAACATGTCCGAATTGCCAATGTAACGTATTTGGAAAAACATCATTTTCTTTATCTAATACGTGTTCAACGTTCCAATTATCATAAACAGATAGTAAATGATTTACACCTATATCAATTACATCGTAAACTGTTTTATCATTCATTTAAGTTTCCTCCTATATTTAAAAAGTGTAGTACTAAAAATCTACCCGTTAAAAATTACTCACAAACACTATGATTAGAAGTACTAGTTTTATTTACTGTATAGCACGAATGGATGTAAAGAGAATTAAGACTAGACAAAGTATCAAAGCTGTATTACTGAAAAAAAGCTAATAAAATAACAATAATAGATATTTATAACAGAAAAATTGACAAAATTATTTCTTCAATTTCTTAGACGGTAACTTAAACTAGTCATTCTTAACTTGTTTTGTTCTCTCGAATTCTATCCTTACAATGGAGAAATTTCTTATTTATAGCATCAAAATAATGTAAAAAAGAGTGGGACAGAATGTATTTTGAATGCATCGTCCCATTTCACCAAGTTTAGCAAGAAGAATTAGGATTGAAAAAAGCATAGCATAAGCGTATTTTCAACTCAGTCATTGACTGATAACATATTAAAAAAGCCCAAGACACTTAATGATGTCTCAGGCTTTTTTATCTATTTGTTCAAGAAGTTACGTTTATATTTCTTGTTTATTTATATAGTCTTTATTGTGGTTTTAAAATGACTTTAATATTGTTATCTTTTTTCTGATCGAAAATATCATACGCTTGTTTTGCTTCTTCTAAAGGCATGGTATGCGTTATGATTTCTGTTGGATCAAACACTTCATTTTTAATCATTTCATATAATTTTGGCATTTGATGAATAACTGGTGCTTGACCACTTTTTACTTGAACGTCTCTATTAAAAATTAAATCTACTGGAAAATTATCTGCAGGTGTAGCATAAATACCAGTTAATTGAATGGTACCAAATTTTCTTACTGATTCTGCTGCTGTAATAATTGGACTAATATTACCGCGTTGTGCTGAGTTTGAACTCATCTCTAAATCATCTTGAGCAACTTGTCCATCCATTCCCACACAATCTATCACAACATCTGCACCGCCACGTGTATTTTCACGAAGTAATTTTCCAATATTATCTTCTTTAGAAAAGTTATACACTTCAGCACCATTGAATTTTTTCGCATGGTTTAATCTATGTTCCACATTATCAACGGCAATCACACGTTCAGCACCTTTTAATTTAGCAAATTTTTGTGCCATTAAACCGATTGGACCACAACCTAGAACAATAACAGTGTCACCAGATTTTACGCCCGCATGTTCTACACTCCAATAAGCTGTTGGGACAACATCAGATAAAAATAATACTTGTTCGTCTTTCAAATCGCTATCTGGAACTTTGAAAGAAGAGAAGTCAGCAAATGGAACTCTTAAATACTCTGCTTGTCCTCCCCAGTGATTCCCGTGCATGGCACCAAAACCGAAAAGTCCACCATTGTCCATTTTCCAATTTGCAGGGGATGGATTAGAGTTGTCGCATTGAGATTCCATATGGTTATTACAATAGAAGCAGTCACCACAACCGATGTTAAAAGGTATAACCACTCTATCCCCTTTTTTTAAGGTCTTAACGTCTTTTCCTACTTCTTCTACAATTCCCATTGGCTCATGTCCAATAACAAAACCAGGATCCATAAATAAATCGCCTTGATGATAAAAATGTAAATCAGAACCACATATACCTGAAGCTGTTATTTTAATAATTGCATCTGTGGATTCTTCTATCGTGGGATCGTTCACTTCACGAACTTCCATATTTTTATGACCTTGATAAGTAACTGCTTTCATTAATATCGCCCTCCTCCTGTCAATCTACCCCTTGTAACATATTATAAATGCTGAAGAGTCATATATTATGTTTAGATGATGTAGATATGTTCGAATTAGAGGCTACTTTAGTAGAAAGGATATAGACGCATCGATGCTACATTCATTTATGGAAATGAAGAAAAAGTAAGGTAAAGTCTTGTAACAACAGGACTTAAACTTGAAGACGTATTTATCACAACTGGACGATTTTAGACGAGACAATGTGGAAAAAATATCATTAATCATTAGACAATCTTGATTGAGATTATTTGGAGTTATATTGAGTATATCAACCAAGTACAAATGAGGTGGTAATGATTGATACATGAAAAGGGAGGAAAGATTGATATCAATCAGACAAAGTTAAAGTATTGGAGTAAGTCATTTTAATAGAGAAGTTTTGCTTTAGAACATTCACATGATGATGAGCAATACTATTGAAGAAGATAAAAAAAGAGATTATACCATCCGTATAATCCCCGTAGATACATAATATATAATTGAACTCCCAACTCATACATAGTCTTTCCCCTAAGGCCATTATGCGAGTATTCGTTGTATTTGTCTATGTTCAAATATATTAATAATAAAAAAATGAGTATAACGTTTATATAAACGTGTGCATTGTTTTTACACGATCTGCCTAGTTAGACCATGAGAAATGACATACTTAATCAAGGCCATACGCAAATTTGATTTTATATAGTTCATGGTCACTTAAATGAAATTCATTAGTATGGAATACATATTTGCCAAATATATTTTTAGCTTCCTTAGGTGAGATAATATATTCATTTTTTAATTTTTCTAACTCTTGAGCTACACTTGTTGCGAAATTATATTGATCATCACGTGTGTGATAATCATTAAAACCGTTTTCTGATTGTTTTATTAAGTTTTCTATTTGAGTTGAATCCTTATTATTTTTTGATAATCTAGATTTTCTAAATCTCTCTAAAGTTCTCATCGCTTTAGCGTATTTATCTTCGATTGCTTTGACTCTATTTAATGTTTTTAATGAAGTTCTATTTGGTGTAACGCGAGGTGATGAATCATAAGCATATTTATCTTCAATTGCTTTTAAAGTGTCATTAAATTTATCTGTAGCTTGATCTTCATTGTTTTGACTTGCTCTATTTAATTCACTATATGCATTTTGTATCTCTAATTGCTTGGCGACTTCTTTTAAATATTGTGTTAATTCATTCATCTAGACAAACTCCTTTATTTATTTATTTAATGTTCTTTATTGAATATTTTCTTCATTTGTATATATATATCACTTAATACATATAATAAAACATTATGATTTAATTATAAATTATTTAACAAGATATAAATATTTAGTATTAAGACTATTATATATATTAAATGTAAAAAAACGATAACAATCAATATTAAATACTGTAAAAAGTATAGTTGGAATCTATAACTGATGAACTGTTTATCTTAAATAGTGAGAGAAAGACTAACAGAAACTTAATATAATAGTTAAGTAATAAAAAAATGCCCACATCTCATGGGCATTTTCATTATTACATCGTACTGATATCAATAACAAAACGATATTTAACTTTAGATGCCAACACTCTTTTGTAAGCATCATCGATTTCATCTGCTGTAATTAATTCAATTTGTGGGGCGATATGATGTTCAGAACAGAAATCTAACATGTCTTGAGTTTCTTTAATACCACCGATAGCAGATCCAGCAAATGAACCAGCAAGTTCTTTAAATGTTGATTTGTCACTTAAGATAGAATATACGCGTTTGCATTATTCTTCATATTGACAATAGAGACCTAGATCAATTAAGTCAACACATTAAACTCAGTATGTATAGCGCAAGATGATTTAAACTAACCAGTGTGAGATATATCTCAGTAACTTCATATTAGAAAGAGAAGTAAAATAAAACAGATAAATAGACTTTTAATATAAATGTAATTATATTGATAACATGTTGAAGGACATCTAAGAGACATCTCTGACAAATATAGAAGTGGAGGAACAAACGATGAACATTGGTATTATTGGAGCAACAGGTAAATTAGGAACTAAAGTATTAGATGAAGCACAACAACGTGGACATGAAGTAACTGCGATTGTAAGAAATGCTGCTAAATTAGATGATGATAAAGATGTTAAAGTGATTGAAAAAGATGTGTTTGATTGAACTTCTGACGATATTAAAGATTTAGACGTGGTAGTCAATGCATTTGGCGCGCCATTAGGTGAAGAAGAAGTGCACGTTGAAGTGGGACGCGTATTGATTAACATATTAAAAGATGTAGATACAAGAGCCATTATTGTAGGGGGCGCTGGTAGTCTATTTGCAGATGATGCGCATACTATACGTGTTATGGATACACCAGATTTCCCAGAAATGGTGAAACCAACTGCTAAAGGATCAAGTCGTAACTTACAAGACTTACAACATGCTGAAGGAATAACTTGGACTTTTATTAGCCCATCAGCGGAATTTGACTTTGAAGGTAAACGTACAGGCACCTATACGTTAGGAAAAGATCAATTATTATTTAATAGTAAAGGTAATAGTTATATCAGTTATGCAGATTTTGCTATTGCTATAGTAGATGAAGCTGAAAACAAAGCGCATATTAATGAACGTTTCACAGTTGTTGGTGAAGAAGAATAATAGTAATCCTAGATGTCCTTTAGAAGAAATAATTAAACAGGCTAAACTTAAATCAAAAGTAATTAGCTAAAATGCAATGGCAGTCATAAAGATAGTAAAAGAAGAGTTTAAAGAATGTCCTCCTATATATCTGTATGATAGTACCTAGTAGGATGTTTTAGTGTGTGACTATATTATTTTGTTTTTTAGTAATAGATTCATAACTAGTTAATTATAGAAAAAAATAGGGTATTAAATATAGTAAGACTTTAAATACAGTAAGATTTTAAAGGAGAGAGTGATGATTAAGATTAAAAAAGCTACAAGAATTGTATTACCCTTAGTAGGTGGAATGGTTATCGGGAGATTAACAGCTAAAGCTCAAAATGATTATAAACAATATGAAAAACCACCTTTTTCACCTCCAGCTAAAGTATTTCCAATTGTATGGCCATTACTTTATACATCAATGGGAGTAGCTTATCAATTATCATATGCGCATGCAGCTCATAAAAGACAGAAACAATCCATAACACGTGCTCATTATACACAATTAGGATTGAATTATGCGTGGACGATACTTTATTTCAATTTAAAACTGAGAAAGACATCTTTAATTGAAAGTTACGTATTACTTGCAGCTGGAAATATTACTGCACATCGTTTTTATGCATCTAATAAGTATGCTGGTTTATTGATGTTACCTTATGTCATTTGGTTAAGTTACGCAAGTTATTTAAACGGAGGTAATGTAATCTTAAATGAAGATCAACCAGGTTATACTAGAGATTAAAACTGAATGATATGCATAATATACTCTATAGTAGGGATATATTAAGTGACAGTATTAAATGAACTTATGTATTATTCTTTTATAAAAATATAAAAAAAGCACAAGCAAGTATACATACATGCTTGTGCTAAAAATTTATGTTTAAACAGGGACAACATTTGTTGCTTGTTCGCCGCGTTGACCTTCAGTGATGTCAAACTCTACTTTTTGACCTTCTTCTAAAGTTTTATATCCATCAGTAGCAATACCTGAGAAGTGAACAAACACATCGTCGCCGTCTTCTCTTTCGATAAATCCAAAACCTTTTTCTGCGTTAAACCATTTAACTGTACCGTTATTCATATAGAATACCTCCAAGTGCTTTTGCACATCATATTTGTAACAAATTCATAAATTAAAAGAGAATATTCCATAAAAATATACTACAATCCAAAATACGAGCTTTTATTACGTGAAACCAACTATACACGTTTTGAATGAATAAGTACAGCATTATTTTGAAATTTAGCATAATTTCTTTTGGAATTATAAAAATGCATAGATAATCAGACTAAGATTTATAATTTATTAAGATTGTTATTTTACATATATTGAATAAATATACATATAATAAATGCTACGGTGGCAAAACATCTAAGATTTTAATTACTTTTTAATATATCCTAAATTGCCACCAACAGTTTCATAAAAATCAAAACGCATGCCTGATTTGATAACTGAGCCATTTAAATCTTTATCTAAAACTGTAAGGGTTAATTTTCCATTAGGTAAATTCTTTGTTGTAAATTGAACAGTATATTCTCCAGGTTTAAAACGATGTTTCTTAATATCTAATACGATGAATTGAGTTGGATCTTTTCGATGTTTTACTTCTAGATACTTTAACTCAGAGTTTTTAGAAAGTATTTTTAAGAAAACTTTATCATTCTCTTGAGAGATTTTTAGTAATGTAGGATGCATGCTTTTTTTGTAATGTGTTCCTTTAAACGAATAGTAATATATATCGTTTTTCTCATGAAGTGGCTTATCATCTTTTTTAAGATAGAATTTAACAAAACTGATAATGTCTTCTTTGTTCCCCTCACGTATTAGTTTGATGGCTTGTCGGTTTAAATCATCATCTGCATAGTCTAAAGCATCGAAATGTTCATCTACCATATGAATGATATTTTGAAAAATAGGAAGTAACTCATTTATGTTTTTAATAAAGCCTTTTTTATAGAATTTAACTTCTAAAACATCTCTGTTAATAATACGATATAGTAAATTAGGCATTAATTTATTATTTTTATACTTACTCATTAAGTGACGATAGGCTTCACCTTGCCATTTCATACGATTAATATGTGTTGATTTTTCTGATTTTACTAAAGAAATATTATCGTCGTAACGGTTAGCACAATAAACCACATCTTGTGTTGTACTAATACGTTTAGTATTGAAAAAGACTTCTGCAAAAAATTGTAAATCTTCTCCAAAAATCATTTCTGGAAATTGAATATGATTCTTTTTAATGACGCTAGCTTTAATCATACGACCAGCAGGTGCTAAATGATAAAATGATTTTCTAAAGTATTTTAAATCTACTTTATTATATGCAATTTTAGATAGAGAAACGCCACTTCTAGTTATGCGATCACTATACACATATTTAGTTAAGCCTGTAGCATAGTCTGTCTTGTTTGTTTTTAAAAGTGTATATAACTTTGCTAGAGCATCTTCAGGTAACCAATCATCACCGTCTATAAACATGATGTACTTTCCCTTACTTAAATCAATAGATAAATTTCGTGGTTTCGCAGGTGTACCCGAATTTTGATCTAATTGAATAAATTTGTAATTAGAAAAACTGTCTATTTTTTTAGAAACAATATCAACGGTTTGGTCAGTAGAACAGTCATCCACCACGATTAATTCAAAATCTTTCACATCCATCGATTGTTTTAAGATACTATCTAATGTTTTATTAATAAACTTTTCTTTATTATACGTACTAATTAATACACTTACTTTGGGCCTATGGTTGATTTCTTTATTCTTTATAACCTTCATTTTTATACTCCTTTAATTAGTAATCTTTTTGATAATATAATGTATTTTAAAAAGTAGTTAAAATACAAATAATAATCTAATTATATTTAACATAATCAATTTTTTCTATCGCTATTTATTGTAACAATCTAATTATAGATTATGTTATATTTTTTGTTTTTGAGTATTAATATATCTATTATCATCATAATAATCTTTAATTATCTATAAAAACACCTAAATTAGGTAATTATGATATATAATGCGAGCGTTTCCAAAGAAACTCAAAAATGTTATAATTATAGTCGAAAACGATTCCAATAAATTGTTATTTGATATAGCTATTTAATCATTGAATTAAATGACTATATCAAGTAATAAATAGGAGAGATAGAAATGAAAGATACAGATCAAATACATACTAAAAATACTGAAGAACAAGGTATAACACTACCCTATTTAAAAAAAGCAGTTATTTTTTCTATTACATTTGGTTTCTTCGGAGTAAACATGGCATTTGCACTTCAATCAGCAATGATGGGAAGAATATTTCAAACGCTAGGCGCCGACCCTAATAATTTAGGTTGGTTTTTTATTTTGCCGCCATTAGCAGGAATAATTGTACAACCACTTATTGGATACTATTCTGATAGAACTTGGACTAGATTTGGACGTCGGATGCCGTATCTTTTAATTGCTGGTCCCATTGGAGCGATCGTATTAGTCCTGTTACCTAATGCAGGTTCGTTTGGATTTGGATATGCATCACTTATGGCGTTGTCATTTGGTGCAATCATGACGTTACTTATGGATTTGACTTCAAATGCGTGTATGCAGCCTTATAAAATGATTATTGGAGATATGGTAAACGAAAAACAAAGAGATATGGCCTGGTCATGGCAACAAATCTTCTCAAATTTAGGTGGTATTATTGCTACACTATTACCATTTTTACTAACAATTATGGGAATGAGTAATGTAGCGCCTAAAGGGGAAGTACCGATGACGGTAAAAATAGCTTATTATATTGCAGCAGCGGTATTACTCATTGCTTCTATTTGGACTGTTCTTTCCGTTAAAGAATATGAACCTAAAACATATAACTATTATCACGGCATTTCAGATGACAATAGAAATGAGAAATTAAATTTATGGCAACTGTTAAAAACGGCGCCTAAACAATTTTGGCAAATTAGTGTAGTTCAATTTTTTAACTGGTTTGCATTAATGTATCTTTGGACCTATTCAACAGGTGCAATAGCCAAAAATGTATGGAATGCGACAGACCCTTCTTCAGCAGGATATCAAGCAGCAGGGAACTGGTATGGTGTTTTATACTGTATACAATTTTTAAGTTCAGTTATTTTTGGTTTTGTCATTGCAAAATCTAAACCTTCTCAAAGAAAATTCTGGTATAGTTTTGGTTTAATTTTTGGTGGATTAGGTCTTATTTCAATGTTCTTTATTCATAACCAATGGTTACTCATTATTTCATTTATATTCATTGGTATTAATAACTTAACGATGAATACCCAACCCTTTACACTATTAACCGAAGCAATTGATGGAGAAAATTCAGGTGCTTATCTAGGCTTATTTAATACAAGTATTTGTCTACCACAAATTGTCGCTTCTGTAGCAAGTTTTGCACTTTTCCCATTATTAGGAAGTTCAATGCCTGCGATGTTATTATTTGCAGGAATCATGATGCTTCTGGGTGCAATCTCAGTTAAATTTATTAACGCAAAATTTTAATAAAATACTAAAAAATAAAAAATTTATTTATAATTTGTAAGAGCGAAAAATAATTTTTCGCTCTTTTTTTATAAAAACTATCAGCAATGTTTCATAAACAATATCATTGATGTCATTAAAAATTTAATGCATTTAAGGAATATCAAATCTTGAAGTATAGGTGAGGACATACGCGGTAAATCACTCGCCATAGAAAAGTCATATCACACATCATTCATTTAATTCATATTGACAATCTTAAAAATCATTGTACAATTTAAATCGTAATAATTACGATTTAAAAGGAGAGAATATAAATGAGTAAGATACCTGTAACTGTATTAAGTGGTTATTTAGGTTCAGGGAAGACAACGTTACTAAATCATATTTTAAATCATCGAGAAGGCCGTCGTATTGCAGTTATTGTGAATGATATGAGTGAGGTTAATATTGATAAAGATTTAGTTGCTGATGGGGGTGGACTGTCTAGAACAGATGAAAAATTAGTTGAACTATCTAATGGATGTATTTGTTGCACGTTACGTGACGATTTATTAAAAGAAGTTGAACGACTGGTACATAAAGGCAATATTGATTATATCGTTATTGAATCTACGGGCATTTCTGAGCCAGTACCTGTAGCGCAAACGTTCTCGTATATCGATGAAGCGATGGGAATAGATCTCACTTCGATTTGTCGTTTAGATACGATGGTTACGGTCGTTGATGCGAATCGATTTGTTAATGATATTCATTCTGAAGATTTACTTGTGGATCGTAATCAAGGTGCGGATGTGACAGATGAACGTTCAATTGCGGATTTATTAATAGACCAAGTTGAATTCTGTGATGTACTTGTATTGAATAAAACAGATTTAGTTACAAATGAAGCGCTAGATAAGTTAGAACATATACTTAGAACATTACAACCAGATGCAAAAATAATTAAAACAACGCAGTCTCAAGTAGATATTAATGATGTCTTAGATACAGGACGATTTGATTTTGAAAAAGCTAGCAATTCTGCAGGATGGATTAAGGAACTAACAGAAGGCGGCCATGAGACGCATACACCAGAAACTGAAGAATATGGTATGAGTTCGTTTGTCTATTCAAGACGATTACCGTTTCACGCGAAACGTTTCAATGATTGGTTAGAACAAATGCCTCAAAACATTGTTCGTTCAAAAGGTATTGTATGGCTTGCGCAATATAACGAAGTTGCGTGTTTACTGTCACAAGCAGGATCATCATGTAATATCAGCCCAGTTACATATTGGGTTGCATCGATGTCTAAAGAAAAACGGGAAGAGATACTTGCTCAACGTCGTGACGTAGCAGAAAGTTGGGATATTGAGTATGGGGATAGAAATACACAATTTGTCATTATTGGTACCGACTTAGATCAAGAAAAAATAGAAAAAGAACTCGATGAATGCCTGCTGAATAGTAGCGAAATAAATTCTGATTGGCATCAACTTGAAGATCCTTATCATTGGAAAATAAGAAAAATTTAAGAAATAATGGATATTAAACAAGTTATGATGATAAAAATATTGATTACAATTTTTATATAAACATCATACTACTTTTCGTAATATAATATTGCAAGCGCAATCTAATACTAAAACGACCAAACCTTATTATAATTACAGTAGACAATCATAATGGAATAAAAGTATATATATAATTCTCACAAACAACATTATAGTATTGCTTTTTATACTGAAAACGATAAAGTTTAAAATATTTGATTGGTCATTTTTTAGTTTCATACAACAAGAGATTAATAAAATTAAAGAGGAAACGACGAGATTATCGTCACTTCCTCTTTTTTTTATGGCATCATTAATTTAATACCTCTAATGATATTTTTTAAAAATAGCACAAGTGCCCATATAAAGAAAAGAACTGCGATGAGGATTGCAATGATCCAACCGATACCGCGTTCACTATTTACAAAAGCCGGGGAAATAGATAGGGTTACTAATCCTAATACCACCATAACCCAACTCATGATGTGATTGAATAACGCATTTCTAGCATGGGTCGAAGCTGGTGGTTGTGCGACGATCCATACAATAAGTGGAAATAATACTGGTGCAAAGAAGACACTTAAATAGCTAATGCCTCCTAAAATATCATTTTCTCTATAGTTTTCATTTGGCATATCATGATCACCTCAATTCTATAAAAACATATAATAAAATAAATAGTAAGTAAGATATTCTAAAATTACAACACTGTAAGTTAGTATAAGGTTGATGTTGAAAATAGTTAATTAAATATTTTGATGAATATAGCATATAAATGTATTAAATTGTACAATATTAATATATTAACTTTTAAAAGGTGGATATTATGCGGGAATTTTTAAATCTGTTAGGGGCATTACTAACAATGATCATTACATTTAGCATTTCAATTTTATTTAGTTTCTTAATACCTTTAATGGTCGAAGGAAATATTTTAAACATGGAGAAATTAAATCATCCGACATTTATTATGTTGTGGATTATTTTTAGTGTTATATTCAATATTATTATTCTTATTTTAGCTTTTTCAATGATTCAGTTTAGTAGTGACTTTGTAAATAAAATGAAATTAATGGCGATGTTAACTTTTTTTGTAATTATTAGTTATGCAAGCTTTAGTCATATAGATATGCAAGCTTTAACTGATCATTTAACATTAACGAGTTCTAAACATACCCGAGAGTTATCAATCAAACTTTTACCATTTGTTTTAACGATATCATTAGGATGTTATAGCGCTATTTTATCCTACTTACAGTATCAAATTGATAGCGAAGAACGTATGATATAAATTTTGAAAGCGCTTTACATATTAATACTAATTTTTTTGAAATAGTGCTAAAATAAAGATGAGAACAGATAAGGGGGAGATTAAAATGTTATCATACAAAAACATTTTAATTGCAGTTGATGGATCAAACGAAGCAGAATGGGCCTTTAATAAAGCCGTTGATGTAGCAAAACGTAATGATGCAAAGCTAACGATTGTGCATGTGATTGATACAAGAACATATACCGCTTATGAAGTGTACGCATCTCAATTCGATCCGTCTAAAGAGTATTCTGAGAAATTACTTGAAGGCTATAAAGAACTCGCTGTTAAAGAAGGCGTGACAAATGTAGAAACACGACTTGAACTTGGCCCACCGAAATTACTTATTCCTAAAAATTTAGCAAATGAATTGAATGTTGATTTAATTATGTGTGGTGCTTCAGGCTTAAATGCAGTCGAACGTTTTATGATTGGTTCAGTATCAGAAGCAATTGTACGTCATGCGCCATGTGATGTATTAGTCGTACGTACTGAAGAAATTCCAGAAGACTTTGAATCAAAAGTAGCAACCCCAGAATTTAGAAGACGATATTTTGAAAGTTCAGACCATAAATAATAATGATTTAATATATGACTTCATTCTCACGAAGTAGTGAGGATGAAGTTTTTTATGGGAAGTATAAATCAAGTGATGATTTTAGATAAAATATAAAATATGGTATCATTTTTATTTAAGTGTCGTGTTCTAAATAATGGCGCGCAATCATTTAAAAATATAAGTATAAAAGGAGAATCATATCAACGTGAATCAAATGAAACAACTGTTTATTAAATTTGTTGAACCATTAACGAAGATAGAGTTTTATCAAAATTTACTAGCCAATATTTTAATTATTATTGCCTATATCTTATTAGGTATGATTGTTATTGCAATTTCTAGAAAAGTAGTAACAAAATTTTTTAAAGTCAATGAGAAGAAGAAGACACGTTATAAAATTAAAAGAAGTGAGACACTTTCAACACTTGTTCAAAATTTAATTAGTTATGTTGTTTGGTTTATTGTTCTTACATCGGTTCTCTCTCGTTTTGGAATTAGCGTCTCAGCTATTTTAGCTGGAGCCGGTGTCGTTGGTTTAGCCGTTGGTTTTGGTGCCCAGACTGTTGTAAAAGATATCATTACCGGCTTTTTTGTTATTTTTGAGGGACAATTCGATGTCAGCGATTATGTTCAAATTAATTCATCAGGTGTAACGATTGCAGAAGGAACCGTACAAACCATAGGATTACGATCTACTCGTATTCAATCTGATACTGGAGAAGTGTATACCTTACCTAATGGCACAATTAGTGAAATTGTAAATTATTCTAAGACAGATGTATCACCCCTTATTGCAATTCCAATTTCTCCAAATGAAGATTATGACGTTATTGAAAAAGAATTAAAAGCATTCTTACCAACATTAAAAGATAAATACGATATGTTCGTTGCGGCACCTGATCTACTCGGTTTAGATAGTATTGATGGTAATGAAATGGTAATTAAATTATTAGCTCATGTTAAACCGGGCATGCAATTCCCAGGCCAACGTTTATTAAGAAAAGAAATCATAAGTTACTTTAATGATGTAGGAATTCATACGCCTAAACCAACACTTGTGAAATTAGAAGATGAAGAAAAATAAACAAATGTTTATCATCATAGGTTTTTAAAATTTTTTCATAAGGTCTTTATAACAACGTTTAATGATCAAAAATTCATTTAATTATCATCATATAAACGGATAAATAATTAATGATTTCTAATTATTTAAGATTTGCCTACATTACACTTTAGGTGTAATATCGAACTGTAGTAAATAGAAAGGGATGATAAGTAATGTGGGTGAAAGACTTTTATTATGATGGTAATGCGTACATCAATAAAAATGTATGGGAGTACATGTGTAAAGATAATGTGACGTTTGATAAAGCTATTGAGGCACTTAATTTAAATTATAAAGATGCGGTTGCGAATGAGAGGGACATTCCAAATTTAGACATCGAGAGAAAAGATATTGTAAAAAGTGACTTTTGGTAAGTTTTGGTAAGCATGGCTATATCAATAAACAGCAGTTTCTACGTCAAATACGTAGAAACTGCTGTTTTATTATGTTCTATATTTAAATTGTTCAATTGCATTTTTAATGTCATCTCGAACACGTTGGAATTCTGACCAATCTTTTCCGGCTGGGTCATCGAAGCCCCAATGTTCTTTTTTAACACCTGATGGAATAGTAGGACAATGTGCATCAGCATGACTGCATAATGTTACTACTAAGTCTGACTGTTTTAAAATCGTATCATCAATTAAATCAGAGGTATGATTGGAAATGTCGATACCCACTTCTTTCATGGCTTCAACTGCCTTAGGATTAACACCATGTGTTTCAATGCCTCCTGAATATACATTCCACTCATCACCTAAAATTGCTTTTCCAAAACCCTCAGCCATTTGGCTACGACAAGAATTCCCTGTACAAATAAAATAAATGGTTTTTTTGGTCATGATAAACCTCTCTATCTATAAAATTAATCTGACTTTATTCTACACTAATCCTAACCATTTCCAATACGTTAAGCTAAATAAAATCACAAGAATATAACCTATAATAGTGAGGGGGATACCTGATTTTAAGAAATCTTTAACAGTAAATGTATCCGTACCATAGGCCAACATATTTTGTGGTGCACTCACTGGTAATAAGAATCCAAAGCTAATCACAAATTGTTGTATTAAAACGAAACCGATAGAATGATCGCCTAAACCTAATGTTGAAGTTAATGAAATAAATACTGGGATCAATGCAGATGATAAGCTTGTTGCACTCGCAAAGCCTAAATGAATTAAAATATTGAATAATGTAATGAGTGCAATCGTTGCGATAATTGGTAACCCTTTTAGGCCCATTAATCCAAATGTTTTATCACTGAGCCATTGAGCAGCGCCTGTTTTAAGTAAAACATTACCAAGTGAGATGCCTACACCAAAGACGATAATTGTTCCCCATGGAATTTTCTTTTCAACGCCTTTCCAAGTAATCACACCGATTTTAGGCATTAACATAATACCTAATGCAATTAGAGTGACACTTGCTGAATCGATAGGGTGAAGTACTTTTTCGGTAGACCAAAAGATCAGTAATAAGATAGAAATGACAATGAGTCGCCATTCTCTAGCACTCATTGGGCCTAGTTCGTTTAAGTCATGTTTAATCAATTCTTTACCACCTTCAATGGCATCTCGTTCAGGTGGCATCACTTTCATCATAATGAAATATAAGGCAATAGACATCAGTATAGACCATGGTGCGGCGTATAAAAACCATTCACCCCAAGACACGTTATAGCCTAAGTTTTGATTAATGAAATTGATAGCGACGATATTTTGTGCAGCCGCAGTTTTGATACCGATATTCCAAATCGATACAGCTTGTACGGATGTAATAATAAGAAGTGATGCTAGTTTACTATCTTTACTCACTTTAAAGGCTGCAATCATTCCAAGTAAAATGGGTATGACAGCACCGGCACGAGCCGTAGCAGAAGGTACAAAAAAGGCTAATACAATTGATACTAAAATTGCACCGATAACAATATTTTTTGTTTTATTTCCTACAATTGAAAGGACATAAAGTGCTAGTCGTTTATGAAGATTGGTTTCTTGCATGGCAACTGCTAAGAATAAAGCGGCGGTCACAAGTGCCACTGCAGAAGTAGAAAAGCCACTAAATGCGAGACTCAGAGCATTGTTTGTGCCTAATAATTCGCTTCCCTTCAGAATGGCGTTTCCACTTTTAGGATGACCAAGTTGTTCTGAGAGATGTTGAACAGGACTAAAGCCAAGTAATAATATAATAAGTCCTAAAATTAAAGTAGCTGAAACTGGATAAGATACTGCTTCAGTAACCCACATGATTACAGCAAAAGCAAGAATGGCAAGTGCTGCTTTAGCCATGACCGGTAAGCTACTTGAAGTAGGTAATAATAAAATCATTACTAATACGATAAAACTAATCACAATCCATAATGGTTTATATCCTTTATTAGATGTTTCTTTTTTAGATTGATTAGTGATTTGATTCCCCTTTGTCATTATCATCGTCCCCCTTAAAATAGTTACACTATTATTTTAACAAGAAAGCGCTTTATTTTAGGAGTTATATTTTAAAATACACAAAATTTTCAAAAAACTATTAATTAAAGCTAATAAACATAGAAATATTGAGATGAAAAGGAACGAAACAATGAATTTAATGGGAATTCTGTTTCACTCTGTTACTTATATATTAAAGTTGTCCGAAATCATTTTCCTTAATATTGTTAACTTGATCTAAACTAATAGTTTGTTCTTTAGGTTCAGTAATATGGATATGTTGATCATCTTTAATTTTATCTATAGCAATATATTCTCCACTCATTGTTTCAACACTTTTTCTGACTGTAGTAAAACAACAATTATAATTATTTAGTAATTTTTATTTTTTAATCGCCCATTGACAATTTCGGTATGAAATGCGATTATTAAAACGTAATAATTACGATTTAGGAGAGAAGAAAATGATTAAGAAAAGTTTAATGTTAGTCTTCATCAGTATTTTAACGTTGTCACTTGTAGCTTGTGGAACATCCAATAGTGGTAGTGATAAAGATAAAAAATCAGAGAACAATGAAAAGCTTGAGGTAAAAACGACAGTATATCCACTGAAATCTTTTGCTCAACAAATTGGTGGTAAATACGTTCATGTTGAATCAGTCTATCCGAATGGAATGGATCCACATACATATGAGCCGAGTCAAAAACAAATGGTCGATATTGGTAAATCAGATTTATTTGTATATACAGGGGATAATCTAGACCCAGTCGCTAAAAAAATTGCAAATGCGATGAATGATAAAAATAAAACATTATCATTAGAATCATCTTTAAATAAAGCCGATTTGTTAAAAGGCGAAGAGGATGAACATGAACACGGTGAACACGAAGAACATGGCGAGCACGAAGAACATGAGCATCATCATGGTAAATATGATCCTCATGTTTGGTTAGATCCTGTATTAAGTCAACAATTTGCGAAAGATATAAAGGATGAATTAGTTAAAAAAGATGCTAAACATAAAGATGACTATGAAAAGAATTATAAAAAATTAGTTAGTGATTTGAAGGATTTAGATAAAGATATGAAACGTGCTGTTAAAGGTCAAGAAGGTAAAACAGTATATATTTCACATGATTCTATTGGTTATTTAGCTGATCGCTATGGTTTTAAGCAAGAAGGAATCGAAAATATGAATGCTGAAGAACCAAGTCAAAAAGATCTTACAACTATTGTAAAACAAATTAAAGAGGATAAGGTAAACTATATCCTAGCTGAAGAAAATGTGTCGAATAAAGTTGCAGACACGGTTAGAAAAGAAACACATGCAAAAACAATTTCATTTTATAATATGGGTTCTCATACTAAACAACAAGATAATGACAGTAATACGTATCAATCATTTATGAAGAAAAATATTAAAGCTATTGAAAAAGCTTTAAAAAATGAATCTTAAAATTAAAGTATATTAAAGTAAAGAAGTAAGATATGAAGATCAAGTAAATTCTATCTTACTTCTTTTTTATAGGCTTCCTTTTTCAAAAAAAAGTGGTATATTAAATTTAAATAATATGTAGGGCATTATTTATTATTTTTATGAAGTAAGGGTTTATCACTAATAGATTGGAAGGAGACAGCGTCATGAATATTTATAGACTACGTTACCAACACCATAAAGACATTGTAGATGACAATATTTTAACGGTATTTGTATTGGCCAAAAATGAAGAAGATGTAAGGAAATTTGCGAAAACGGTAAATTACAAAGTTGAAGATGTTAAACATACAACATATGAAGCTTATGAAGAAGCTAAAGCAAAAGGTGAAACATATCGCCTTGAACATGCAGATACATATATTAGCTAAGTCTGTATAACTAAAAATTATATAATTAAGGATAAATATCGATGAGTATAAGGTTACACTTAAAACTTCTTTTTGCATAAAAAATGAATGTAATCATGCAAAGAGAAGTTTTTTTATATATTATTATCTAACTTTTTTAAAAATTCTAAAGAAATTGATTTTAAAAAAATGTATAATATCTATTATGACTTTAAGAGGGAAACGAGGAAAGACAATGAAACAGAAACTTACATTTAAAGAGAATCTCTTTATTGGGTCGATGCTTTTTGGTTTGTTCTTTGGAGCAGGAAACTTAATTTTTCCACTTCATCTAGGGCAAATGGCAGGCGCAAACGTATTACTTGCGAATTTAGGATTTTTAATTACAGCAATCGGTTTACCATTTTTAGGAATTATTGCGATTGGTATTTCTAAGACGAATGGTGTATTTGCAATTTCTTCACGCGTAAGTAAAATTTATGCATACATATTTACGATTGGTCTTTATCTTGTTATTGGACCCTTCTTTGCTTTACCAAGACTTGCAACAACATCATATGAAATTGCTTTTTCACCATTTGTTTCTCCAAGCAGTGGAAAATGGATTTTACCTGTCTTTAGTATGTTGTTCTTTATCGTAGCTTGGTTTTTTGCACGTAAACCCTCTAAAATCTTAGACTATATTGGCAAGTTCTTAAATCCAGTCTTTTTGATTTTATTAGGTATCGTGGTCGTACTTGCATTGATTCACCCAATGGGCAGTATAAGTCATGCACCAATAAGTCCTGACTACAATAAGAGTGTATTATTAAAAGGTTTTATCGATGGGTATAATACATTGGATGCACTGGCATCACTAGCATTTGGAATCATTATTGTAACGACTATTAAAAAATTAGGTATTACAAATCCTAATGATATTGCTAAAGAAACAGTGAAATCGGGGGCCATTAGCATTATTGGCATGGGTGTCATCTATACACTTCTTGCAGTAATGGGAACAATGAGTCTTGGAGAATTTAAAGTAAGTGAAAATGGGGGCATTGCCCTTGCACAAATTGCCCAACATTATTTAGGTGATTTCGGAATTATTGTTTTATCACTTATTATTATTGTGGCGTGTTTAAAAACGGCAATTGGTTTAATTACAGCTTTTTCAGAAACATTTACAGAACTATTTCCTAAAACGAACTACATTGTATTAGCCACTATGGTTAGTGTATTGGCGTTTATATTTGCGAATGTCGGATTAACAAAAATTATTATGTACTCATTACCCGTATTAATGTTTATTTATCCATTAGCCATTACACTGATTTTACTAACCTTAGTAAGTCATTTATTTAATAATTCGCCAATTGTGTACCGCTTTACTACATTATTTACAGTGATTGCTGCATTTTTTGATGGTATTAAAGCGAGTCCAGAACCTTTTGTGAAAACGAACTTCGCACAATCATTAATCGGTTTTGCTGAGAATTATTTACCATTCTTTGATATTGGTATGGGATGGATTGTCCCAGCATTAATTGGATTTATTATCGGACTTATTGTCTATAAAGTTCGTGGCAACAAACACGAAGTTCAAGCATAATTAAGCCATTTACTATAAGTTATAAGAAGTTGAAATCATACGATCTTATAGCTTATTTTTTTATATATTTAAAGGTATAAATATATTTATAAAATGCATTAAAATGAAGATAATAATAATTTTGAGGAGAAATAAAGATGGACTATAAAATAGATAAAACATGGGCAATCTTTTATAAAGCCTTAGCTCATAAATTGTTAGAATATCAAAATTGTCGTGATCAATTGATTGAGAAAATACAAGAACTTTATATTAACACTCAAATCAATATGCCTAAATTAGAAATTAATAATGAAATGATAGATATGGATCCATTTACTGTGTTTGGATTATTTAATAAGAGTTCTATGACTAAAAAAAATAGAATTAAAATTATAGAAGAAATGGCCAAACTATTTGATGTGAAAGCAGATATACCACAAAATTTTGATGGTATTCCGACAGTGATGAATTTACGTGCTACATTTTATAATTTTAAGAATGATCGTGAAGCACAAGACATTGAAAATTTATGGTCGTTGTTTGAAATTGCTTTATTGTATTCATCAGATAAAAGCGAAGATAATGAAAATAACTTTAAGAGAAAATTTAATCAAGTGATGGCTCAGCCTGGAATCGGTATGGGTAAGTTAACCAGTGGATTATTTTGGATTGATTCTGACACATTTGCCAATTTAGATTCTCGGGCGATTTGGTATATTTTTGAAGAAAGCGAGATAAGTACAAAGTATATCAATTTTGAAGTTAACTTAAAAAAATCATTAACTGCAACAACGTATTTAATGATGATTGAAAAATTAAAGTTATTTCTAAAAGATGATAACTATTTGAATGATTTTATTGATTTAAGTTATGAAGCATGGCGTAAATCAAAGGAAATCAAGCAAAGCTCAAAAGTAAAAGATATCGATGCAGATAAGGATTTAGAAGTCGTGAATTATTGGATTTATTCTCCCAAACCACAAGATGTTGATTTCGCTTCTTTTATTGAAAATGGAGAAATGTCTATTGGATATAACGAGTTAGAAGATTTCTCGAACTATGCATCTAAAGAAGAAATTAATCAAAAATTACAACAATTGAACCATAATCAGCATAATTATATTCATACGGTTAATGCCATATGGGAATTTAGTAAAGAAATGAAGCGTGGGGACATTGTTTATGTGAAAAAAGGACAGACTGATATTGTAGGATGGGGCGTTGTTTCATCAAATCATCAATATAAAAATGATAAAAATATCATTCAGCTTGTTTGGAAAGAGAAAGGAAACTGGAAGATTCCAATCAAAACATTAAATAAGACGCTCACTAAAATTACGCCATATAGTGAAACGATTCGGAAATTTAATGAGTTATTTTCAGTGGAACATTCTGATGGATTGGTTGCTACACAAACGACTTATCCAGTTTATACAGCAGAACAATTCTTAGACGACGTATTTATGAAAGAAGAAGACTATGACACGCTTGTACAATTAATTAGAAGAAAAAAGAATGTCATCTTACAAGGACCACCAGGTGTAGGTAAAACATATGCAGCTAAACGATTCGCTTATTCAATGATGGGTGTTAAAGATAAAGAACGTGTGAAACTTGTACAATTCCATCAAAGCTATGCATATGAAGATTTTGTGATGGGGTATCGTCCTACTGAAACTGGCTTTGAATTGCGTACGGGTGCGTTTTACAATTTTTGTAAGCAAGCAGAAGAAGATAGTGAGAAAGACTATTTTTTTATTATCGATGAAATTAATCGTGGTAATTTAAGTAAGATATTTGGTGAATTGTTTATGTTAATTGAAAACGATAAGAGGGGAATGGAAATAGAATTACTTTATGCAGATGAGAAATTCTGTGTTCCAGATAATGTTTATATTATTGGTATGATGAATACAGCAGATCGAAGCTTAGCCATTCTTGATTATGCACTACGACGTCGATTTGCATTTTTTGATATGAAACCTGCCTTTGAAACCATACAGTTTAAACAATATCAAGAAAATTTAAAAAATCCACAATTTGAAGCATTAATTGATGCCATTGAAGCATTGAATATCGACATTCGAGAAGATGATATGTTAGGTGAGGGGTTCGTCATTGGTCATAGTTATTTTAGCAATATAGTTAAGGTCACAGAATCTGAATTATCTAATATTATTGAATTCGAAATTATTCCATTATTAAAAGAATATTGGTTTGACGAGCCTTCAAAAGTGGATATTTGGAAGGTACGTTTAAGGGATGCGATCCAATGATTAACATTCATAATATTTATTATATGTTGTCTTATGCGTTTACAGTTTTGAATAAGAAAGGCTATCAACATATAGCAACAGAATCCTTTAATAATGTGGCAGATTTATATAGTGCACTCCTCATTAAAGGCGTATCGAGTCAATTAAAATATGGTCTTCAACATGAATATTTAGAATACAATGACTCGCTGAATGTGATACGAGGAAAGATTAATGTCACAGCATCCATAAAACAAGGAACGATGATGCATAAACGGTTAAATTGCACGTATGATGAATTTTCAATTAATACGTATATGAATCAAATTCTAAAAACAACAATGCTTAATGTTCTAAAATTAGATATTTCGCGCACACGTAAAAAAGCGTTAAAACGACTGTTGATATATTTTGAACACGTAGATATATTAGATTATCGACATATTGATTGGCAGTTACGATTTGATCGTCATCACGAAACATATCGTATGTTAATGGCTATTTGTTATCTTGTTACGCAAGGGCGAATTCAGTCAGAAAGAAGCGGTTCAAGAGAAACAATGATGTTCGAAGATGAACAACAGATGGCACGTTTATATGAACGGTTTGTTAGGGCTTATTATAAGAAGGAATTTCCACAGTTAAAAGTCACTGCGTCTCATATTCCATGGGCCATTGATGATGATTATCGTCACATGTTACCGACAATGAGAAGTGATGTCATGCTAACTTATGGTACGCAATGCTTAATCATTGATACGAAGTATTATACGTCCACGTTACAACAGTATTTTGATACAAGAACGATTCATTCTGGAAATTTATATCAAATATTTGCGTATGTAAAAAATGAAGCACTTCATTTAAAACCAAAGCAGATAAATGTTGCAGGGATGTTACTGTATGCGAAAACGGATGAACAACTTGTACCTGATAATACGTTTCAGATGAGTGGCAATACGATTAGTGTAAAAACATTGGATTTATATCAAGATTTTATTCATATTGCTAAACAACTTGATGATATTGTATATAATTATTTTAAGATATAAAATAGTTAGTAGATATTGTAAAATTTCAACAATCCATATACGATACATGCAAATTAAAATGACAGTTTTGACTTATAACAAAGGAGTTAATGACAATGAAACACATGCATTTATCTGTTTTAGCTTATAGTACAGGTCTACATCCTGCTTCTTGGAGACTACCACATTCATATGTTGAAGAAGTTGGAGATATTGATTTTCAAATTAAGTTAGCAAAATTAGCTGAAAAAGGTAAACTGGATGCTTTCTTCTTAGGTGATGGTCAATATATTTCTGGAGAAGAAACGGGACATATTTCTTATTATTTCGAACCACTAACGGCGCTTGCCGCAATTTCACGTGAAACACATTCAATTGGTTTGATAGGTACCATTTCTTCTTCTTTTTATGAACCTTATCTTGCAGCACGTATGCTTTCAAGTTTACATCAAATATCTCATGGGCGTATTGGGGCAAATATTGTAACATCTCAATTTGATTTAGAAGCACAAAACTACTCGATGCAAGCTTTACCACATCTTGAAAAACGATATGAACGAGCAGATGAATTTATTAATGTAATGAAAAAATTATGGGAGTCATTTACTGTAGAGGCTATCGTTAATCACAAAGCCTCAGGGATTGGTTTAAATCATCAGTATATTCATCCACTTCATTATCAAGGGAAATATTTTCAAGTTGCCGGAGCTATTAACATTCCAACACCAAAATATGGTCGACCACGTTTATTCCAAGCAGGAACTTCCATTCCAGGTCGTGATTTAGCAGTACGACACGTGGATGCTATTTTTTCAATTGCATGGAATTTACAAGATGGCCAACAGTTCAGACAAGATATTCATCAACGTGCCATGGAAACAAATCGTCAACCTCCTCTTGTATTACCAGGTCTCACCGTTTATGTTGATGAGAATGAGGAGGATGCTTATAAACTTAAGCAACAATTAGATGAGATGATTCCACTTGAAAAACGCAAGAAACAATTATCTAAAGCCATTGGTCTAGATATAAGTGAGTGGACACTAGATGAAGTCGTGCCATCATTACCACCTTATGATGCATTAGAGAAAAAAGTTGTAAAATCTGTGTATGAAGCGGTACAGCGTGCTGTTATGACCGAACACCTTACCTTACGCGATGTATTAGATCGATTTGGTACTTGGGTAGGACATAAAACGATAGTGGGGACACCGGAACAAGTAGCGGATGAAATGATTGAATGGTTTGAAAAAGAAGCGTGCGATGGTTTTATGTTAATGTCACCAACATATCCAAACGCATTTGAAAAATTTATTGATTTAGTCATTCCAGTTCTTCAAGCGCGTGGCGTGTTTAGAAAAGAATATGAAAGCCATATGTTAAAAGATCATTTAAATATAAATACAGAGAAACTATAATTAAGCTTATTTAATAGATATCTTGAAAAAGACTTCCTCCATTAGGAGGAAGTCTAAAATGTTCTTTATATTATTCCATTTTAACTTTCGCTTTGTCTGATTCTTTTTTATATTTTTGATACATAATCCAAAGAATAATTGCCCATACGGGTATAAATAATACTCCAATTCTAGTTGAACTGTTAATTAATAAGATAATAAAGATAAATGCGAAGAAAGCTAGAATCGCAAATGCCATATATTTTCCGCCAGGCATTTTGAACTTACTATCTTTGTGTAATTCAGGATTACGTTTGACATAATTTAGATAGGCAATCATGATCAGTGTCCAAATTAAAATGTTCAATACTGTTGAAAATATCGTAATTTGCACGAACACTTTTGTTGCATCTTTAAATATTGCATTTAAAATAACTGAAATACTTAATAAGCCGCATGTGACTAAAATAGCATAGTGAGGTACACCATGTTTATTTGTTTTATGCAAGAATGGTGGGCCTTGTTTACGACCTGCTAAACCGAACATTGTACGACTATTTGCGAAAATACCACTATTACATGATGATGCGGCTGCAGTTAACACAACGAAATTGATAATTCCTGCAGCAAATGGAATACCAATTAATCCGAATAATTTAACATATGGACTGTCTGCTGGGTTTAGTTTATCCCAAGGTACTACAGACATAATCACTGCTAATGAGCCAATATAGAAAATTAAAATACGCGCAGGTACATTGTTAATTGCTTGAGGAATCGTTTTGTGTGGGTTTTTAGTTTCTCCAGCTGTAATTCCGATTAACTCAATACCAATAAATGAAAAGATAGCCATTTGGAATGCCATCAAGAACCCTTGAATACCATTCGGGAAAAATCCACCTCTAGACCAAAGGTTCGTTACACTGGCTTGCCCGTAAGAGGTTTTCATTCCAAGCACAATCATCACAATACCAACAATGATTAAGGCTACAATTGTTATCACTTTAATAATTGACAGCCAGAATTCTAACTCTCCAAATAGCTTTGCACTGAATAAGTTCAAAGCGACTAATACTAAGATAGTAAATGCCGCTGTTAGCCAGTTTGGTACTGTTGGATACCAATATGAAACATATTTAGCAACTGCTGTCACTTCTGCCATGCCTGAAATAATCCAAGTTAACCAATACGTCCATCCGACCATAAATCCAGCAATTGGTCCAATATAATGATGGGCAATATCTCCGAATGATTTGAATCCTAAATTCGATAAGAGGATTTCTCCCATTGCTCTCATAAACATAAATAATACAAAACCGACAATAACATAAGTCAATAAAATAGACGGTCCGGCTAAATGTACAGATTCACCTGATCCAAGGAACAATCCTGTACCAATTGCGCCACCAATAGCGATAAGTTGAATATGTCTATTACTTAACTCTCTTTGCAGTTTATCTTCTGCCATAATTTTCTTCCCTTTCATGAGTAACCTTATGACTGAAACTTTATGACTGAATCCAATACCCTTTGTTATAACATAAATAATTTTTTAAAACTTCAAATTATTTAATTTGTTAAGTTTAAGAATACCCTATTTAGTTAATATTAATCAAATAATAGTTTAATAGATAAGTGTTAATACATTATTAAATATAGTTAATAATGTATTAAATTGAGTATCTTTTTAAATCTATAAGCAAATTACTTCTCTTTATTTTCAATTTATTTAATAATCTAAGTTACGTAATTAAAATATGAAAGTAGGGAAATGAATGAACGATTTTAACGAAATATTAGAAAGTAGAAAATCTGTTAAAGGATTTGATCCAAATTATAAAATTCCACATGACGAAATGAATGAAATCATTAGCAAGGCAACAAAAGCACCTTCATCAGTGAATATGCAGCCATGGCGTTTTGTTGTTGTAGAAAGTGATGAAGCGAAAGCAAAATTACG
Source organism: Staphylococcus sp. HMSC034C12 (assembly GCF_001835895.1). Taxonomy (NCBI): domain Bacteria; kingdom Bacillati; phylum Bacillota; class Bacilli; order Caryophanales; family Staphylococcaceae; genus Staphylococcus; species Staphylococcus sp. HMSC034C12. Next base: position 67,343 of record NZ_KV826307.1, read on the forward strand.
CCCGTTAATTCGATTTAATACATCACAAAATGATACATCTTCAGCGATGATTGTTATTTTTGGTGATTTACAATGTTATGAGGAAGGCGAATTCATCTATAACAAAGCAGTTGAAGAAGGACATATGCCTCAAGAAGTAAAAGACCAAATATTACCTTTTGTAATGGATACTTACAAAAATAGTTCACGTGAAGTTATGAGTGACATCGTAAAAGTGGATAGTAGTTTAGCTGCGATGCAATTAATGTTAGTTGCAAAACAATATGGCTATGATACGAACCCTATCGGTGGTTTTGAGCATGACAAAATTGGCGAAGCATTCGGATATGATTTAGAACGTTACGTTCCAGTGTTAATCGTTGCGATTGGTAAGAAAGAAAAAGAACCTCATACATCATATAGAATGCCAGTTGATAAGGTAGTAGATTATCAATAATTAAAGTTTAATATAAAATATCAAAAAATATATTTCCATAAACGATTATAAAAGAAAGTTCTTTAAATAAAAATTTATGGGAATATATTTTTTCTTTAAAATGATTAATTCTTTTATAAATGGGAATAACTAACTGTATTCCGTAATAAGGAAACAATGTACATAACAATGTATTTACGATACCAATCTATATCTAGGAGAGATAAGTATGGATCAATCAAATGAAAACAAAAAACAACAACAATTAGATGCTCTAAGAAAAAATAATGATGGTACAGCAATGACTACAAATAGTGGTATGAAAGTAAGTGAAGATGAACATTCACTGACAGTAGGGGATAGAGGTCCGACTTTACTAGAAGACTTCCACTTCCGTGAAAAAATGATGCACTTTGACCATGAACGTATTCCTGAACGTGTGGTACACGCACGTGGATTCGGTGCACATGGTGAATTCCAAGTGTATGAAGATTTAAGTGAATATACAAGTGCTGACTTCTTAACACACCCTGAAAAAACAACACCTGTATTTGTGCGTTTCTCTACTGTACAAGGTTCTAAAGGATCTCCAGATACAGTACGTGACATTCGTGGTTTTGCTACTAAATTCTATACTGATGAAGGTAACTTCGATTTAGTGGGTAACAACGCACCTGTATTCTTTATTCAAGATGCAATTAAATTCCCTGACTTCGTACATGCGTTAAAACCAGAGCCACATAATGAAATGCCACAAGGTGGTTCAGCGCACGATACATTCTGGGATTTCATTGGTCAAAACCCTGAATCTATGCACGCAGTATTCTGGGCAATGAGTGATAGAGGGATTCCTAAAAACTTCCGTCAACAAGAAGGTTTTGGTGTACACACATTTAGACTTGTAAATAAAGAAGGTCAATCTTACTTTGTTAAATTCCACTGGAAACCTAAACAAGGTTTAGAAAGCTTAGTATGGGATGAAGCACAAATCTTACATGGTAAAGACATTGATTTCCATCGTAAAGATTTATATGAATCAATTGATAAAGGCGACTATCCTGAATGGGAATTAGGCTTACAAATTATCAAACCTGAACAAGAATTTGACTTTGATTTTGATATTTTAGATCCAACTAAATTATGGCCAGAAGATCAAGTACCTGTGAAAATTGTTGGTAAAATGACGTTGAACCGTAATGTAGATAACGTCTTTGCAGAAACTGAACAAGTTGCGTTCCACCCTGCACATATTGTTCCAGGTATTGATTTCTCTAATGACCCATTATTACAAGGTCGTTTATTCTCTTACACAGATACACAAATTTCTCGTCTTGGCGGACCAAACTTTAACCAAATTCCTATTAACCGCCCAGTTGCAGACGTTCATAATAATCAACGCGATGCAATGCATCAATCATATATTCATCAAGGTCAAACAGCCTACCATAAAAATGGCTTGAACAATAATGACCCTCATACGACACCTAAAGAACAAGGTGGTTTCGAGCATTATCATGAAAAAGTAGAAGGTTATAAAGTACGTCAACGTAGTGATAGTTTCAAAGATTACTATACTCAAGCTAAATTATATAAAAACAGCTTAACTGAAGCAGAACAACAACATTTAGCTGATGCATTTTCATTTGAAATTGGTAAATGTAAATCAACAGAAGTAAAACAAAATGCTGTTAATCAAATTAATAAAGTTGATCGTAAATTAGCTGAATACGTAGCAAATAATGTAGGTGTAGAAGTTCCAGCAGAAAACGAAGAAGTGCAATCAGATGCTAAAGATAGCCAATTAACATTAGAAAAATTTGATATCCCACTAAAAGGACACTCTGTAGCAGTGCTTGTAAATGGTGATATTAGCGCTGAAACATTAAAATCATATGCAGAAGTATTTGTTAACAACGACTTAAACTATGCATTTGTTGGACAAACAGCTAAAAACCTTAATGATGACGAAATTGGTATTACTGAAACTTATAGCACAGCAAGTTCAACAGTATTTGATAGTGTAATCGTTCTTTCAGACGGTAAAGAAATGTTACCGACTGCGATTGACTTTGTTGAAATGAGCTATAATCATAAAAAACCTGTTGTAATCACTGAAGAAGCGAAAAATGTATTACAAAGTAATCGTATTGATTTAGATGCGCCTGGTGTTGTAGTATCTAGCGAACCACAAGCTATCCTTGACGCATTCAAACGTTACAGATATTTCGATAGAAAATAATGAATGATTTTTTGGAAAAGCCTGAGACATAATGTGTTGTCTTAGGCTTTTTTAATATATTGGCAGTCGATGATTGAATTGAACATGCGTTTGTTCCAAATTCTTTTCAATCAACACAAGTTGGAGATACGTTACTGGAGTGGACGATAAATTCAAAATGAATGCTGTCTTGCACTCTTTTGAGTAAGGAGGAGATATGATGAATCGAGGTATTAATCATATTGGTCTTACGGTTCCTAGTATTGAAAAAGCCACTGCTTTTTTTAAACAGGGACTAGATGGAAAAATTGCATATGATAGTCAAACTAAAAATGATGAACCAAGAGGTGGCGAATATGTCGAGCATATCTTAGGGCTAGAAAAAGGAACTTCAATTATTCATAAACGCATGATGGTGTTTGGTTGTGGTCCTAATATTGAAATGTTTGAATTCCAACACGCTCAACAACATGAACCACAATCACTACAAGATATAGGTTTTACACATATTTCTTTTTATATTGAAAGTGACGAATTTGAACATGTATTAGAACGTGTCAAACAGGCAGGAGGAGAGCCACTATCTGAACCACATTCTAATACAAAATATGAGAATACAGAGAATAATAAAACCGTTTATATTCGAGCGCCATGGGGAAGCTTAATCGAACTTCAAACTGTACCTAATGGTTTTTATTATCCAAAAGATAGTGAAGCGAAGGTATTTATTCCTAAAAGCAATGATGAGTAATAAAATTGACTCAGTCATGCATTGAGTTTTTCGACAGTGACGATTTTGTGTATTTTTTCTAGAAACAGGGTAATAAACTAGAAAGCCTATCAAATGGCTTAATGACAGTTTAAGGGAGTAGAACAAATGATTGATATTCAAATTCAAAAATGTGACTTAATTGAAGTAATTGAATCAATAATCAATGAAAAAGTCGAAGTTGACAATCAAGATGCATGTGAATATTTAGCGACTGAAATTGTGAATGGATTAGAAAGCTACAATAGTGAAGAAACTCAAGCAAATAATTTATTAGGATTGAATAGTGCATTACGTCATGAAGTCAAAGCTTCTAACCACTCTAAAAAGATCACACTTTCAGCAAATGAAGAAGCATTCTCGTCAAACGATAATAATGTAGATGTACGTTCATCTAACTAGACTGAAAAACTTACAGCACTTTATGACATCATGTTCTTACAAATCTTACATAATAAAAAGCACTTCCTAACGAGTGAAAATGTCTTCATCTCATTTGGAGGTGCTTTTATTTATATTAAATTAGAAAAATAATGCTTTAACTATTCTGAAGAAAGAACCAAGTAATTGAAAGAAATCACCAGACATTAGACAACCACCTTTCCATAAAAATGATATTAAGCTTCGTTAGTTGACGTTAGCGCTTCTGTTTGAACTAAATCATCAGCTAAATCATACCAAAACTGTTGTAATTCTTCTCGTGTACGTTTTGTATCTGTACTATCTTGACCCACAAAGTCGACATGATCCCAGTCATGTTTAGTAGGTGTTACTTGCCAAATGCCTTTTTGATTTGTATCTGTTGCTTCTGTATAAGCTTGATTGAAAGGATGTTGAGATGAAATAACAGAGACAAGACCATCATTTTCTCTCCATTCTTTTTCAGTAGCTTTACCAATGACATTAGCAGTAACTGTGAATGGTAAGAAGAGATTGTAATCTGCTTTATATTTACCAAATAATGTAGGGTGTGTTGCTTCGCCTGTATATGTTTTATAAACGATATTTGGATTAAGTGACGTTTTGCGATTAAGATCCGTCGCGCCATCACGTGTTAAATCGTATAGAGCATTATCTTTCGTTTGCCATAACTTAGATGTTTTAGTACGTGAAAGGTATGATAAATAAGATTCATCAGGTTGTTGTTTTAGACCCCATTGAGACAGACCGAAGTCTACTCGAGAGTTTTTATTGCCTAGTCGCTTACCTAAATCAAAGGCGATTTGACGAACAATAGCTTCATTACCTAACTTATCAGAGGCATGTGTACCATTATGTGGTGTGCCTAGTGTTGTGATTGAAGAAACCATATTATCATGATTACCTTGGAATAATGGAGAAATGTCGCCTCCGTGTTCTTTTTGGTATTCAATTTCTTCTTGACTACCATTTCTTAATAATTCTTCTAATTGACGAACAGTTTGGCCTCCCATACTATGACCAACTAGATGCACTTTTTGACCAGGTTGCCAATCTTTATAAACACCCTCATATGTTTTACCATAGCGTTCATGTCCATATCTTTCTGCATGTGCAGCACCATAATCTACAGTACCACCTTTAATATAGTAATAAAGTTCAACAGCACGATCATAGTTACTACCAAACGCACTGATACTTGCTTCATAAGCGTTATAACCATTTTGTTCTAAGTCTTGACGAATGTTTAATTTATCGCCACCCCAATAATGTGATAAAACATTAGGATTAATATCATCTGTAAATCCATTAAAACCATGAACAAGAATAATTGGGTCTTGGTTTTTGTATTGACCTTGTTTAGCAACTTTATTAGTTTGATCTTTTGTTTCTGTTGTACCTTGTTGTTGAGATGTATTATTTGTTGTTGCTACTCCATTGTTAGCTAATGTCTCTATGCCGGCTTGTGAATTTTTTTGATCTTTAGCATCTTTATTTCCAATAGTTTCATTTGTTGTACCATCAATTGAGATCGCTTCATCTTTAGTGTTTAAAGTATTCTCTGTAGGTGTAGTAGAATCTGTTGGTTGTTTAGCTGTCACTGTTTGTTGTGTTTCAGTTGTGTCTACAGTATCATTTGTTTTTCCAGTAGACGGCGCCTCTACGTCATTATTTTTTATTGCATCCTGATTTACATTTGAATCTTGTTGAGTTTTTGATGGTGTTAATTCTTTACTCTCTGTTAGAGGTGTTGACTGAGATGTTTTTGTTGAATGACTGTCAGTTGTTTTTGAAGTATTGTCTTTTGTAGATGATGTGTTGGTTTCAGCAGTCGTTGTTTGAGTTGTTGTTTTCTCTTCTGTCGGACTTTCATTTGTCACGTTGTCTGAAGAGTGAGATTGATTTTTAGTAGTTGACGTTTCAGTTGTGTTATCTTTTTTATCTGAAGTGACTGTGTCTTTTTGAATTGTGTCTTTAGTATTATTTTGAGATTGCTCAGAAAACGCTTTGCTCTCTTTTGTTGAAGATGATTGTGATTCATCTGAAGGAGTTTCTTTAGTTAATGCGTCTTCAGATTGATTTGATTGATGTTTAATAGTTTGATCAGTTAGGTTATGTTCAATTGTTTCTTCGTTAGTGTTTAATTGATCAGTATCATCTTTAACTTGAGTTGAAGTTTTATTTTCATTATGTAAGCGTTGTGTTTCATTTTCATTAGTTACTGATTGAGATGTAGAAGTAGCTTGTTCGTCAGATTGAACATTGTCTTGTTGTGTTTCTTGATTATCAGATTGTTTTTTATGATCCCCAATAGATTGTGCTACAGCTGATTCAGGATTTCCCTCTTCCTGATGTGTTTCTGCTGCCTGTGCAGCACCGCCTCCCATAAATAGCAATGTTGCTACTAAAATGGATGATGCACCCACACTGAATTTACGAATACTGTATCTGTTTTCACTTTTTTTCATAAATAGCACCTCTATTAATTGTTTTTTGTTATAAAATATATAGATTAAATAAAAATATTAATTATTGAACGTGGAATAAATCCAAAAAGTTTACTAAATATCGCTTTAATATTTTCCAAAGTAACCATCCTTTCTTAACCGACAATTTAGAAAGCGTTTACAAATGTGATGAAAAATTGTCGTATGTAGAACAGAGCTACATACGAGATTTAACCATCAACGTTGTCTATTGAATGTAAATAGATAGTAACGCTATATGAAAGCGTTGTCAATAATCTGTCACAATTACATAGAGTAAATATACATTTTAAGAGTATATGAAATTGAAATGTGTAATAACATCGTAAACTAAGGAGCGAAACCCTAATAAAGTAAACTGTTCCTTAAAAATCATTACTTGTGTGTATTCAAATGTAACTCGGGGTTTTTAGGCGAACGAGGTGGTGTAATACGTCTCCCTTTTCCAAGAGACATTTGAATAATCGATGATACTAACATAATCGAATTGAAAATAATCATTAGTAGAAATACTTTATGATCAGCATCAATAGCAATATCTTTTATACGCTTAATATAAATTGAAGTGTTTGTAATATTTTCTGTATAAACAGATTGTGTTCCTTTTTGAATATTATATTTAATCAGATAGGCAATCACTGGAACAAGAAATGCTGCCGCGTAGTTACGTATTGTGTGCATCGTTTGAGAACGCTGACCAGCTTGAAGTAAATCGCCATCTAATAATGTTGCCATAGCACCACTTACAAGTGTCATACTTGCACCAAAACCAAGTAGGAAACCTTGAATGTAAAGTAAATGAATATTTACGATATCATGTAAAATCATCCAATGAACACTGACATAAAGTAACGCTGATGAGCCTAATGTGCCTAAAACACCAGCTCCTACTGCACTATAGATAAACATTTTAATCAATCCTGTCACAATGACACCTATGAAAAAGAATAAATAAAAGTGTAAAGATATAGTGAAAGGTAATTTTAAGATTCTAATTATATACACATTAATTCCTGCAATACCACATAATAAGGCTAAATGTGAAGATATAGCCATTGTTGCACCAACAAGTGGTTTCTTTGTTAATAACGTTTTAAAGTGAACAAATGGATGTTTTGCTTCATGATTAAAGACTACAAAATTTACAATGAATAAAATTGCTATAATTAGGATAGGCCAGACCCAGAGAGACCCGTACCCTTTTTGTGTAAGCATCCCCATCGGTAGCGTAAGAGCAATCGTACTAAGAACTAATGAAATAATCATAGGACGACTAATATGAATAGGTTCAGAATGTTGATATTCTTCTTTTGTTAAGAATATTGAACCTAAAATAAGACATAAGATAGCTGAAATAATATTAATAATAAAGATCCAATGCCAACGATCTAATTCTAAAGATAGACTACCTGATAGACCTCCCAATGCATTTGCGCCAAATAAACCTACAATAACCATTAATAAGAATACATTGCGGTATTGTTTAGGGAAATTGAGAAAGAGTTTTGGTAAAAGTGTGAAGAATAAGACGCCGGTACTTAAACTTTGTAACCCTTTAGCAATAGATAAAATAATTAAGTCGAAGGAAAAAAGCCCAATAATCGAGCCGATTAAAAATAGAGTTACAAAGAATAAAAAATTACGTCTAAACCCGAATTTGTGTGTCAATGTATGTCCAAGTGGCACGCCAAGTGCAAAGGCAAAGTTAGCAATCACAGAAGGTATAATGAGATATTGAGAACCTATACCAAATGATGTTTGTAAAATACCTTGATTTAAACTATAAGCCAAATTTGAAAAATATTGTGAACCAATGCCGAAGATAGTTAGTATGCCAAGTATTGATATTTCTAGCATTTTTCCTTTTTTAGATGACCAAAAGTCCATTTTTTTCACTCCGATATATGAATATGGTGTATCGTCATTTCGCAACTTAACTATTGTACTCTTATAAATGGGAAAAATAAATAAGAGTGTTTTATATATAAAATATGAAATAAAAAGAAACCTAAGAATTTAATCTTAGGTTTCTTAGATAGCGGAGGGAGAAGGATTTGAACCAACGCGAGCTAAAAGCTCCTACTAACCATAAAATGGTTAGCCTCTTAAGCCAGGCTTGAGTATCCCTCCATAATTTTACTTTAATACTATACTATATATTTTGAAGTTTGTAAAGAAAAATATTTTTTATGTAAATAATTTATAAATGTACATTAAAGTTAAAAATAAATTGTTTTATAAAAAAGACGCATACTGTCCTTTGTTTGTTTTATAATATTGATGTACATATTTTATTTTAAACATAAAACCAATTCATTTTTAAATGGAAGAAAGCAGGGGACAAATTAATGCTAAAATCTAAATTTGGTAAATCATTAGTAGCGAGTGTCGTTATTGGTGCCAGTGTACTAGGATATTCTGCCCAACATCAAGAGGCTAAAGCTGTAGAAACCAACTATTATTATGACGGGATACAAAGAGGATCATATCAAGCGTATTTAAAAGCGAAAAAAATTAGTAACAGCAGTATTTCAATCCAACGCTATCCAAATGCCTCACAAAATAATTTAAAGGCGATTGGCCGTGTATCTAATTTAAATGGCTGGAAAAAAGGCTCTCGCGATGCATCTGTAAGAAAGCAAGATTCTATGGGAACAGGAACAGTGATTGGGGCACATACATTTGTAACCAATGCACATGTTATCGATGATCAATATGGTCGTGCAGCGGCTCCAAAATATATTAAATTTCAAATGAATCGTGATGGAAGTCGTATGCCATATGTTTTCCAAGCAACAGAAGTGATTAAAGTACCACAATATGATATTGCAGTGGTTCACACAAAACAAAATATGTCTAAATATGTAAAACCAGTTAAAATTGCAACGGATTCAGAGATTAAACAATTGAAATTCAATTCGCCACTTTATTCATTAGGATATCCATGGCAATATAACGACAACACAAAAGCGTATTTTAATAAACTTCGTGTAACTCAATTCTCAACAAATGGTACAGAGATTCAAACGAAAGATATTTTTAGATCAGGTGCTTCAGGCTCACCAATGTTAAATAGTACATTTACAAAAATGTATGGCTTAAGAACATATGGATATAACTTAATGGGTGGTTCAACGGATGCTTATGCTAAACAAGAAATGTCTGGTGGCGAATCGTTTAAAGGATATGCTGGTCGTTTCGTACGTCAACATATTAAGTAATTAATATAAAAAGTACATGCTTTAGATAATGAAGTGTGTACTTTTTCATAACGACATACAATGTCTGTTTAATATTGTAAGTTAAGGTATATATTTTTTTATTTTAAAAGGAGCGAAACAAATGAAGAAACATTACTTAGCTATCGGCGCTATAACGGCGACAACTTTACTTGCAGGTTGTGATTTAGGAGATATGATTGGGCTCAATAATTCTAGTGAAAAATCAGAACATACGACATCACAAAGTAACCAATCATCAAATAAAAACACTTCAGATAATGATAACAATAATACCCAACAAGATAGTAATAAAAGTTCAAATGATAACAATCAACAAGAAAATAAAACAAATAGTAATGTCGACAACTTATCTCAAGCTGAAAAAGTAGCGTTAGCTTTAAATGATCCTTCAGTGTCAGATTATGTCATCAATGCTAATGAATTAAAAAATCACTCTTATTTTGCGAATTATAACGGTGGCGGCGAACAAAAAAATATAGATACTTATCAATTAGAGACTACAGAACAGCTAGAAGGTGCACCAAGTGATATGAAATTCTATAATGCACAACCGGCAAAGGGTTCATTTGCGACAATCATTGGTGTTGGAAGCGACAAAGTTTTTATTGCTGCCACGCAAAGTCCCGGTACGTATGAACAATTTATGAATTCTTCTACAGGACATGAGTTAGATGTAGATACATTATTTGATAAATATAGTAAAAGTATTGATTATAAAAAAATTGCAAAACAAATTTCATTTAGTGGTAGTAAATCATCAGAAAGTCGCCATACATCTAATACAGATAGTAAAAATTCAAAAGAGTACTTTGCTAGAGTGTGGCTCACAGCAAGAAATGATGTAGACAATATTTTTAAAGAAGATAGTATGAACTATACGCCAATAGACATGTCGGGTGAGCCTATTAATCCATATAATAAAGAAGCTTCAAAAGTATACCCAGACGGAACAATTCTACTATCTCCAAGTTATATGTATTTAGGACATGTAATTTTTAAAGATAATGGAGACGGAACAGTGACCTTTTATGATGTACCAAGTCATTTCCAAGATAGACGTTGGGATGAAGATGATTATACTAAAAATGAAACGACACGTATTTTAAATAATGGAGAAACGAAACAACTTGTTAATCCTTCAGAAGCCAAGTTAGATGAAGTTGCAAATCATATCACTAGTGATACACCAGAACAACCAGAAGAATTTGATACTGACACAGAATCAAGTTCTGATGATACATCGAGTGAGAAGGATACCTCAAGTGATGAAAAAGTAACACGTGCAAATGTCATTGATAAGGTAGAAGATTATGAAGGTCATCAATTAGATACAGAGACGTACACATATAAAGAACCAGAACAAGATGAAAACGGAGATTGGGGCTTCTCAATTTTAGATAAAAATGGAGATTTAGTTGGCTCATATATCGTTACTTCTGACGGCATAGTGACAAAATATGATGAACATGGAGATCCAATTGATTAATAAAAAGCAACAGCTGATTTTAATGGTCAGCTGTTGTTTTCTGTGTAAGTACGTTTAATTTCATCTAAACGGTCAATAAAACTATCGATATATGATTCCGGAGCGATAATTTTTGCTAAAGGAGCAAGTTGATAAGCAATGTAATAAGCATCAAACCGTGTGCAATTTACCCATGCCAAAATGGTGTCTTCATTACGTGAAACAATCTCTTTAATTGAAAATTGTTGTTTAAATTGATTCCAAATGGTTGTACTCGTTTCAAATAATACTGCATTATTCGCGAAGTCTTTAGAAAATTTTGTATCTAGAACGTGTAAGGATTGTATCGATTTCAAAGAAACGGTATGTATTTTATGTTGAAATTCGTAAGTAAACCAATAATCATAATGCATATACAAAATAGATAATGGTTTAATAGTCATTTTGTTATGATCTACTTCAATACGCACTCTATGTTTATTGACGATTGCTTTTTGAAGGTCCATTAATCGTTTTCCAGGAAGTAAATCATCACGTACTTTGAATTGATGTAACATCGTCATCAAAATATGTTTATCTTCTATTCTGACAGACGACATCGCATGTAGGAAAAATTTGTAAATATCGTAATGAAGAATAGGTGTGAGACTTTGTAACTTAATGAGTAAACTTAGTACACCAAGACTTTGTTTGTTCGTAGTATCATGGGTGAGTTCATAACCACCTAATTGATAATTATAGACAATTTTAGTATGATTGCTTCTCCAAAAATGACTTTCATAAAAAAATGTATTAATTGTATTAATATCACGTTGAATAGATTTTTTGCTGACATTTGTAAAGCGATCTAAGTCTTCTTGAGTGACAACATGACCATTTAATAATAATGTCAAAATATTAAGTATACGTGTTGCTTTATCCAAAGATATATCTCCCTTTTATTAAAGTGAAAAAGTTTTTAAAAATAATTATATAGCTTGTAATAGAGTTTGTTACTATATAATTTGACAAAATATTAATAGTTAAACATTGATTTTAACATTAATATTGAATGGATAAAGAATGGTGAGACCGCAATAATGCATAAACTGTATCTAACGATGGCGTAGAAAGGTGATGTGTTCTAGCCTTACGATAAATAAAACCTTGAATTGATTCTACTTCAAGGGGCTGATGATTCATCACATCATAATACATACTTGTTCCCATATGATCTGGATAGCCAGCATAGATATGCATAATATCTTCAACAATCGTGTCAGGCAATGTAATACCTTCTGCCATAGCGACTTGTTTACCTTCTTCTAATAAGCGTGTGCATAATTGATAGACTTCTGGAATTTTTAAAATTTGTGCAGTATTGCCACCTAAAGCAGTAATCGAATTAATACCAAGATTGACGAGTAATTTATACCAAATCGTTGTTTCTATGTGATCTTCTAATATAAGTTCTATTTTAGTGTGTTCTAAATAGTGTTTAAGCTGTTCAGTCCGACGATCATGCTGAATATGCAAACGGTAATCTCTGAAATGGATCACTTCATCGTCTTTTTTCTGTCCACTAATATAGACCACAGCTTGGTAGACATATTTAAATGGTAAAGTTGAACGTAAACCATATCCATTTTGAGCTAAAATAATAGTTGTCTCATCATGAGTAAGACGGTTTAAGTCTGGAATTAAAGATTCAAGTTGATGCGTTTTGACTGCCACGATAATCACATCGAAGGGGTCAGTCATAGACTTAATATCTTTAACCATGACATGTTGATTTGCAGTTTGAAAGTGAATGGACTTATTTGTTCTCCCAAGTAATGTGATATGAGGTAATATTTGTTGTAATTCATAAGCAATCGTCGTACCTACAGCGCCTGGTCCAATAATCGCAATACGCATTTATAACTTTCCTTTCTTTAAAATATTACATATAATTATACGTGATATTATTGAGATAATGTTATAGGAGATCGATAAAATAATGAAAAATTTGTCAAAACTTATGGAAATGAAGCAAAATGGTACAAAAATTTCAATGGTTACAGCATACGATTATCCCAGTGCAAAACAAGCGCAACAAGCCAATATTGATATGATTCTAGTTGGTGATTCGCTAGGAATGACAGTTTTAGGTTATGATACAACCACTCAAGTTACTTTAGATGATATGATTCATCATGGTAAAGCTGTTCGTCGAGGCGCCGATGATACATTTATCGTTGTAGACTTACCTATCGGAGCGGTAGGCGTAAGTGCGGAACATGATTTAAATCATGCGATAACGTTATATCAACAAACCAATGCGAATGCATTAAAAGCAGAAGGTGCCCATTTAACTGACTTCATTAAAAAATCGACACAAATGGGTATTCCAATTGTTGCACATCTTGGTTTAATGCCACAAAGTGTCGGTGTTATGGGTTACAAATTACAAGGCGGTACAAAAGACGCAGCAGAACAACTTATTCGTGATGCACATGCCGTTCAAGAAGCAGGTGCAGTGGCGTTAGTATTAGAAGCTATTCCAAGTGACTTAGCTGGATTAATTAGTAAACAATTAGACATTCCAGTTATTGGTATTGGAGCGGGCAAAGATACAGACGGACAAGTATTGGTGTATCATGATATGTTGAATTATGGCGTAGAACGTTATGCTAAATTCGTAAAACAGTTCGCAGATTTATCTGTAGGAATTGATGGTATTAAGCAATATGATAAAGAAGTGAAAGCGGGAGCATTTCCTGCAGAAGCACATACGTATAAGAAAAAAATATTAGATGAGGTTAATAAAAATGACACAAGTAATTAATACTGTAAAAGAGATGCAAGCGATCGCACAACACATAAAAGCATCTGGTCAATCAATAGGTTTCATTCCAACAATGGGTGCGCTTCATGAAGGACATTTAAGTATGATGCGACGTTCAGTTGAAGAAAACGATGTGACAGTCATTAGTGTATTTGTAAACCCATTACAATTTGGACCTAATGAAGATTATGATGCATATCCTCGCCAAATTGATAAGGATGTTTCTTTAGTTAAAGCTATTCATGTCGATTATGTATTCCATCCTTCCGTTGAAGAGATGTATCCAGATGAATTAGGCATCACATTAAAGGTGGGACGTCTAGGGGAAGTCTTAGAAGGCCCACAACGTCCTGGACATTTTGATGGTGTCGTTACAGTAGTTAATAAATTATTTAATATCGTAAGTCCTAATAAAGCCTATTTTGGTAAAAAAGATGCACAACAATTAGCAATTATTGAGAAAATGGTAAAAGATTTTAATCATCCTATTGAAATTGTCGGCGTCGATATAGTACGTGAAGATGATGGACTTGCGCGTAGTTCTCGTAATGTGTATTTGACTGATGAAGAACGTAAAGAAGCGGTTCATCTAAGTAAAAGTTTAAAATTAGCCAAAGACATGTATGCAGAAGGTGAACGTCGAAGTCATATACTTGTAGGTGCAATAAAAACATACTTACAAGAACATACAAGCGGTCATATCGACGAAGTCGCAATTTATAGTTATCCTGAACTTGAAGTTGTTAATGAAATAAATGGACAAATTTTTATCGCTTTAGCTGTGAAATTTTCTAAAGCACGTTTAATAGATAATATTATTTTAGGGAGTAAATAAAGAAAATGATTAGAACAATGATGAATAGTAAAATTCATAGAGCACGTGTCACAGAATCCAATTTAAATTACGTAGGAAGTATTACGATCGATGCCGATATTTTAGATGCGGTTGATATTTTTCCAAATGAAAAGGTTGCTATCGTCAACAATAATAACGGGGCTCGTTTTGAAACATATGTTATCGCGGGTGAACGTGGTAGTGGAAAAATTTGTCTCAATGGTGCTGCATCTCGCTTAGTAGAAGTAGATGATATTGTTATTATTATGACTTATGTACAGTTAGACGATCGTGAATTGAATGATCATGCACCTAAAGTAGCGATTATGAACGAGAATAATGAAATTATTCAAATGATACATGAAAAAGAAAATACTATAATTAAATAATGAAGTGAGCGTGCAGTCTAAAAGAAAATATTTTGGAAAGACTAGCACGCTTTTTATATAAATTTTCTTAAACCCTAAAAATAGATTGTCATTCCTGTTATAATAGGCGCTATGTTAAAAAGGGAGCTTTGATTATGACAGAAACATTAAAAGACGAATGGTTAAAAAATCCTGGTAAAAATATAATGGCAGGTATTGTTGTTGCTTTAGCACTAATTCCAGAAGCTATCGCGTTTTCAATTATTGCCGGTGTAGATCCTATGATAGGATTATATGCTGCTTTCATTATTGCTACCGTTACAGCAATTGTTGGTGGGCGACCTGCTATGATTTCAGGTGCGACTGCAGCAGTTGCACTGGTTGTAACACCGCTAGTCAAGGATTATGGGGTGCAATATTTATTTGCAGCAACCATTTTAATGGGATTGATTCAGTTATTACTTGGTATTTTAAAAGTAGGACGATTGTTAAAATTTATTCCACGCTCAGTAATGATTGGATTTGTGAATGCATTAGGTATTATGATTTTTTTATCTCAAATTGAACATATTTTTGGTATTTCTATTGATACTTATATCTATGTCACAATTACATTATTAATTGTATTTATCTTACCTAAATTCTTTACTATAGTCCCAGCACCACTTATTGCGATTGTCGTTTTAACTATACTTTATCTAACCATGGGTGCTAATATTCATACAGTAGGCGACTTAGGTACCATTAAACAAGCTTTACCACACTTTACTATTCCTCACGTACCTTTTAATCTAGAAACATTAAAAATTATCTTCCCTTATTCGTTATCTATGGCGATAGTGGGACTCGTTGAATCTCTGTTGACAGCTAAGATTGTAGACGATTATACAAATACCTATAGTAACAAAAATAAAGAGGCTCGTGGACAAGGCATTGCCAATATAATTACAGCTTTATTTGGTGGAATGGGCGGTTGTGCCATGATAGGGCAGTCAGGAATTAACGTAAGATCAGGTGCGAATAGTCGCTTATCAACTTTAACAGCGGGATTATTTTTAATTTTCATGATTATGGTGCTTGGCCATATAGTGATACAAATACCTATGCCAGTGTTAGCAGGTATTATGGTTATGGTTTCTATAGGAACTATTGATTGGGGATCATTTAAATATATTAAACATGCACCCAAAACGGATGTGTTTGTAATGATTTTAACAGTGGTTATTGTATTATTTACACATAATTTAGCACTGGGTGTTGTTATAGGAATTGTATTTAGCGCATTGTTCTTTGCGACTAAAATCTCGAATATTAAAGTAGAGACAAGAAAAGAAAATAATCAATATTTTATTGTTTTTAAAGGACCCATCTTTTTTGTGTCAATTGATACTATGATGACCCAAATCGACTTTAATGTTCAACGTGAAACAATTCAATTAGATTTTAGTGACGCGCATATTTGGGATGACTCGGCTGTAGATGCTATTGAAACAATCGTGCGTAAACTTGAAGATAAGCATAATGAAGTATATGTTAAAAATTTAAATAAAGATAGTCGGAAAGTAGTTTCCGAATTAAGTCAATTAAAAGAAAACCAACTTATTTAAAAGAAGAGTCCAGGGTTTATGTCCCGGACTCTTTTTTTAGCAATTTATTATTTTAATCCTACATATTCTTCTAATGTTTTACCTGATTGATATACTTTGGTTGCAGTATCTTTTCCTAAATAACGTAAATGCCATGGTTCGTATTGATAACCAGTAACTTTTTCTTTTCCTTTAGGATATCTCACAATAAAGCCGTATTTATGTGCATTTTTCGCAATCCATTGACCTTCTTTTGTTTTTCCGAAACTTGCATATAAGTTTTTATCTGAATTAACGCCACCGATGTCAAATGTAAGACCTGTTTGATGTTCTGAGTAGCCAGGACGTGCGCTATATTTATCTGCAGCTTTTTTACCATCGCGTGCAGCATAGCGATGGTATAGTTGAACTTGAGTAGGATAACTTCTGTAGCCACTTATTTTGTATAAGTTAATACCCTCTTTTTGTGCAGCACTAAATAATTGTTGTAAGGCTTGTTGGGCTTTTGGATCTTCACCAGGATTATAATTTGAAGGAAGACCAATATCTTTATTTACAATTAAAATACCATCAACATATGTACGACCATCTTTAATGACTTTTTTATGTTTTTGTTGATTGTCATCACTTTTATTAGTTTGAGATGTTTGTTTAGTATTATTTTCATTTTTATCATTACTATCATTACTATGTGAGCAAGCTGAAAGTAATAAAGCGCTTGTCATTAGGATTGCAAAGAATTTTTTCATGCTTAAACTCCTTTACATTTTAATTACTATAAAAAATAATGAAACATTGTACACAGTGTAACATAGTTTTTAATTATATAAGACGCAACTTTTGTGAAAAAAAGTGGTATTTTAACAAAATTTATATTTATCTTCCCCTTCAAATAATGTATAAATAATGTATAGTATATTAGTAAAATAAGAAGAATGTATGAGGGGCCAATAGATGAAAAAAATTTTATTTTTGGGTAGTATCATGATGATGTTATTAGCTGCTTGTAGTACGCATGAATCTTCAAAAGAAGATAATAAATCAAAATCAAATCAAAATAACGTTCAAAAAGCTAAAAAGAACGAATCAGATAAAAAAGATGAAACGTCATCAACCAATACGTCTAAATTATCAGCGAAAGAACGATTAGCATTAGCATTCTGTATTGATGGTGTCGATCAATATACATTGACTAAAAATGAAATTCTAACTGGAATTTATGAATATAGATTACCTACGGGCAAACATAATTATAAATTAGTTGATTTTACATTAGTTAAAGTGAAACAACCAGTAAAACATGCACCAAAACATATGCAGTTCTTTACGGTTTATCCAGATAAAAGTACCTATCAAGCGCTAATTGGAGTTAATAAAGATACAGTTTATGTAGGACGTATGCAAAAAGGTACATTGGATTATAACGATTTACTTGATAAAGGAAAAGAAGCTAGTTTAGAAGAAGTATATAAACATAATAAAGATAATAAAGCTTTACCAGAACTTATAAGTAAAATGCATATTTCAAACTCGTTACCTGATAGTGCTAATGATAATGGGAATCCGTTAGCTTCAAATGATTTAGAAAAATCTGGTAGTGTCAATACGCGTTATCGTAACGAAGTGTATCAATTAATTTCTGATTTTGATGACGTAGAATTAAAAAAATCAGGTTATTTATGGGATGATGTCAAAATGACAGATCATAATGGTAACTGGATTGTGAACTATCGTAACAAAAAAGGCGAGATTCTAGGTACATATAGAATGAAACACGGAAAAATTCAAAAATTAGATGAAAATGGAAAAGTGGTAAAAGAAGAAAAATAAATGAATTGTTAATAAAACGTTGTGAGATGTTTAAATTAAGACATTTTACAACGTTTTTCTTTTTATTATGATACGATGAATAAGATTGTAGGAGGTTCGGAGCAAATGAAATATAAAAATACAACATTTCATTTTTCTAGGGATACATGGCAGTATTTAAAGCATAAAAGTGATGATGATAGATGATGACTTTTTTAGCCATTACCATTTTTGTACTCACATTAATTTTTGTAATTTGGCAACCCAAAGGATTAGATATTTCGATTACTGCTGTAATTGGTGCAGTTGTAGCACTTCTGACGGGCGTAGTAGGATGGTCAGATGTTATGGAAGTGACGAGTATAGTATGGAATGCAACGCTAACATTTGTGGCTATTATTCTTATTTCACTTATTTTAGATGAAATTGGCTTTTTTGAATGGGCAGCACTTCATATGGTAAAGGCATCTCAAGGCGATGGACGAAAGATGTTTATTTTCATTATGATACTTGGAGCGATAGTAGCAGCATTTTTTGCGAATGATGGGGCAGCACTTATTCTCACTCCTATAGTATTAGCAATGGTACGTCACTTAGGTTTCAAAGAAAAGATGATATTTCCATTTATTATCGCCAGTGGTTTTATTGCGGATACTACATCTTTACCGTTTACAGTGAGTAATTTAGTAAATATTGTTTCAGCAGATTATTTTAATATTGGATTTGTAGAATATTTAAGTCGTATGATACTTCCAAATATATTTTCATTAATCGCAAGTATTATTGTATTGTGGCTTTATTTTAAAAAGGCAATGCCAAAGCAAGTGGATATAAAAAAATGAAGGCACCTCAATTAGTTATTAAAGATGCTTCATTATTCCGTATATCGTGGTTCGTATTAGTTTTATTACTTATAGGTTATATGATGAGTGAGTTTGTTCGTGTGCCTGTCTCTATTATTGCAGGTAGTATTGCTCTTATTTTTCTTATTTTAGCGGCGAAATCGAATGCCGTTCCAGTTAGAAAAGTTGTAAAAGGCGCACCATGGAATATTGTTATATTTTCACTGGGAATGTACTTAGTTGTCTTTGGTTTGAAAAACGTGGGAATCACTCATGTGTTAGGTCATATATTTTCAAATATCGCGCATCAAGGTTTATTTACTAGTATTATGGGTGTTGGTTTTATCTCAGCTATACTCTCTTCAATAATGAATAATTTACCTACCGTACTCATTGATGCGATTGCCATTCATCAATCAGCAGTTACTGATGTACTCAAGGAGGGAATGATATATGCTAACGTAATAGGTTCAGATTTAGGACCTAAAATTACACCGATTGGTTCTTTAGCTACATTGTTATGGCTTCATGTTTTAGCTCAAAAAGGAATTAAAATATCATGGGGCACCTATTTTAAAACAGGTATCGTTATTACCCTTCCAGTTTTATTCATGACCTTACTAGGTTTATATTTAACATTAAAATTGATATAGACAGACTTATTAAAAAGAAGCCAAAAATGATATGATTTTTGGCTTTTGTTATATAAAACAAAAAGTTTAAAATTATTAAAAATGTAATATTATCATTTTTGTTTAAATAGGTTATGATAAATTATATATATTTTGATTTTTGATTCATATGTAATGAATAACAAGGGGATGACATAAATGAAAAAGAATAAAACTGGAAAGTTTAAACTAGAAATGCCGCACACCTATGCAATATTAATGTTGATTATAGTAATTTCCTGGTTACTTACTTATATTATTCCTGCTGGAGAATATGCGAGAGAAAAGAAAAACGGACAAACCATAGTTATTCCTGGTACCTATCACACAGTATCTTCAGAACATCTAAATTTTTTGAATATATTTAGAGCTGTCCCAGAAGGATTGATTAGTGGGGGAGAAATTGTTTTTTATGTATTTTTAGTGGGTGGCGCTTTTGGAATTGTCCACAAAACAGGTGCTTTTGAAAATGGTGTAAATAAAGCTATGAGAGTTTTGGGAAAAGCCAACTTTTTAATGATCCCACTAACGATGATCATCTTTTCAATATTAGGTTTTACAATAGGTTTAGCTGAAGAAACTATTATATTTGTTCCCATTGGTATTATTATTGCTCGTACCTTAGGTTATGATGCATTAACTGGTGCTGCCATGGTTATTTTGGGGGCAGCTAGTGGTTTTAGTGGGGGCATGTTAAATCCTTTTACAGTTGGGGTGGCTCAAACAGTTGCTGAACTTCCAATGTTTTCAGGTTGGGGCCTTCGAACTATCATATATCTTTTTATATTAGCAACGGCCATTTCAACTGTAATGTTATATGCTAGTAAAGTTAAAAAAGATAAAACTAAAAGTATTGTGTATCATTTAGAAAAAGAAGAAGGACAAGTTGATCAAGATCTCGATTATCAACATTTTAGTAAAAAACAAGCATTTAGTTTAATGATTATTATGGCAACTATCCTCTTCAATATATTTGGTATTTTTAAATTTGGATGGAGTTTCAATGAAATGAGCGCTAATTTCTTATTTGCAGGAATTTTAGCGGGCTTAGTAGGTGGCTTAGGGTTTAATGGTACGTTTGATGCTTTAGTAGATGGAATGAAAAATATTCTATTTGGAGCAATGATTGTTGGTGTCGCAAAAGGAATTATCGTACTGTTAGAAAATGGGAAAATCATAGATACCATTGTTCATGCATTGACGACCTTATTATCAGATGTACCAACGTCATTAGTGATTATAGCTATGTTTATTTTACAATTCATTCTTAATTTCTTTATTCCATCAGGTTCGGGTCAAGCATTAACGACGATGCCCTTAATGGTTCCTATCTCTGATTTGTTACATATTAATCGTCAGCTTACTGTCTTAGCCTTCCAATATGGTGATGCAATAAGTAATATTCTATTTCCTACATCAGCAATTTTAATGGGAGCTCTAGCTGTAGGTAAAATTTCTTATACTGAATGGTTGAAGTTTGTATGGAAACCTATATTAATATGGATAATTATATGTAGCGTTGCTATGTCTATTGCTTTAGTAATAGGATACTAAAAAAATCAGGTAAGACTGACGGTTGTCTGAAGTTAGTGAGATGGATGTCTTAAAAATCTTGTGAAAATAACGAAAGAGCGTGTGTTCGTGTTAAATGAACGCACGCTCTTTTTTATACATTAACCTTTTGATGAAGTACTGTTTTGATAACGACCATGTACAAAGAAATATAAAATCATTGCAATAATAATTAGACCTGCCATTGCAAGATATAAATAGCGATAGCCCATAAATGGAATGAGTAGACCTAAAATGAAAGGACCCATGCCTGCACCAAAGTCCACAAAGATATAGAACGTTGATGTAGCTAATCCCATCTTACTAGTGGGTGATTGTTGAATGGCAATGGCTTGTGCAGTTGGAACGATGGTTCCATAACCAAAGCCAATAAATGCTGCAGATAGTAATAGTAAAAATGGAGAACTTACTATACTTAAAATAGCTAATCCTATTGCAAAACTTAGAAGTACAGGATACATGACTTTATTTTCGCCAAAATGATCATAAATTTTTCCAGTGAATGGACGTGTCACAAAGGTCACAACTGCAAATACAATAAAGAAGAAACTAGATGCAGTAACTAAATGTAACATTTCACTGTATATTGATAAGAATGAAAGTACACTTGCATAAGCAATTCCTACTAAGATGACGACACATGAAATAGGCAATGCTTCTTTTTGTAAGAAAGCACTGAGACCTTTAGGACGTGATTGTTCTTCAGTAACTATGTCATGATTCATCGGTAATTTTTTAATTAATAAAGTAAAACTAAATGAAACGACAATGCTAATCAAACTGATGCCAAAAATTGAAGAAAATCCTAAATTATTATTTAATACTAGTCCTAAGAATGGGCCAAAAGCGGAAGCAAGCGTTACGCTTAAACCGTAGTAACCGATACCCTCACCTTTACGTTCTTCTGGAATTAATCTAGAAGAAATCGTACCCGTTGCTGTTGAAGAGAAACCAAAGGCAATTCCATGAATAAAACGAACGAACATCAAAATAAGAATACTATGAATTGTAAAATATAAAGCGATAGCTATAATAGAGCCAATGACACCGCCAATGAGCACATTCTTAGGTTGCAGATGATCGATGATTCTTCCAGCGCCTAATCTTCCAGCTAGCATGCCAATGATAAATACACCAGCTGCTAATCCGCCAATACTTTCTGAAGCATGGTACGTTTCGATTGTGAATTGTGTAATTGTCACAATAAGCATGTAGTGAATTAAATACATAAATAAATTCACAATCGTTACAAAGATAAAGTCTTTTGACCATAAACGTTGCGACATGTTTAACCTCCTCTATTTAATCCTATTTATCTTAAGTTATACTTAATTATTATAATATTAGCTAGACTTAATGTATAATTAGAATAATTTAATTTAATATAAGTAAAACTAATATAAGGGAGGAGAACATATGAATTTTGAACAGCTAATATATGTTAAATCAGTATACGAACAAGAATCAATGATTCGTGCAAGTGAACTGATGCATATTAGTCAATCTGCCATGAGTCAATCGATTGCTAATCTGGAAACAGAATTAGGATATTCATTATTTTATCGCTCCAGAAAAGGGACAATACCGACAGAAATTGGCAAACGATTGATTCCAAAAATATTGGAAATTTTGGAAGCGAAAGAACATCTCATGCTAGAAGTAGAACGTTTACAAACACATATAACAGGAAAATTAACCATAGCCACTATACCAACGTTATTTCACAAACTACTTCCTAAAGTCATTTCTCAATTTAAAGTGGATTATCCAAACGTAGATATTGAAGTTATAGAATCTGACCGTGAAAATATTATAAAAATGTTGAGAAATAATGAGATAGATTTAGGATTAATTGGTAAAAAAGAATCAGATAAAACAATGTCATTAATTCATGAATTTCCTCTTAATTTATCGACGAATTTTAAACTTATTGTACCTGCTAAATCTAAACTTACGTTTAAAGATACTGTTAATTTAGAGGATATTAAAGACTATCCTTTTATTCTCTATGATCGTAGCTTTTACCATCATCATTTGAAAAAATTCGAAGAAGAAAATGGGGAATTAAAAATTGTATTTCGTACGCATAATCCCATCGTTTTATTAAGAACTGTTGCAGAAGGCTTAGGTGTAGGTATGATTTCTAGTTACATGATCGAAGACGAACCCATTTTAAATGACGAATACATTGAGGCCATACCTCTAGGCCATCCTTTTGATTATTCAGTGTATTTTACAGCGATAGTCAATGACAACAGAAAAAATGAAACCTCTTTATTACGATTTATTGATTATTTAAAGAAGTAATCATTAACAAAACTTTGTTCAAAAGTTCACAAACTTTTCATAGTATTTTACATACAAAGTGCTAACATAATAATTGAAAGTTATATTACTTTAAGAGGTGTAGTAAATGGACAATTCTAAAAAAGTAGCACTTGTTACAGGTGCAGCACAAGGTATTGGTTTCAAAATAGCAGAACGTTTATTTAATGACGGTTTTAACGTTGCTATTGTCGATTTTAATGAAGAAGGCGCAAAAAAAGCTGCTGAAGCACTTTCAAAAGAAGGTCAAGAAGCAGTAGCATTTAGAGCTGACGTATCCGACCGTGAAAATGTTTTTGATGTGACACGTAAAGTTGTAGAACATTTTGGAGAGTTAAATGTAGTTGTAAATAATGCTGGTTTAGGACCAACAACACCTATTCATACAGTAACACCTGAACAATTTAATCAAGTTATCGGAGTAAATGTTGGAGGCGTATTCTGGGGCATTCAAGCAGCTTTAGAACAATTTGAAAAATTAGGTCATGGCGGTAAAATTATAAACGCAACATCTCAAGCAGGTGTTGAAGGTAATGCGGGATTATCTTTATACAGTAGTACTAAATTCGCAGTTCGTGGATTAACTCAAGTTGCTGCACGTGATTTAGCTGACAAAGGTATTACAGTAAATGCATTTGCACCAGGTATCGTTGAAACACCTATGATGGAAGGTATTGCTAAAAAATTAGCCGAAGAAAATAATCAACCAGAAGAATGGGGTTGGAAACAATTCACTGATCAAATCACATTAAAACGTTTATCTAAACCAGAAGATGTAGCCAATGTGGTTGGTTTCTTAGCTAGCAGTGATTCTGATTACATTACTGGTCAAACTATTATTGTTGATGGCGGTATGAGATTCCACTAATTTAAACAACAAATATATATTATTATTTTTAAAACTGATACGCACCCCAAAAGTTGGACTTAAAATCTAACTTTTGGGGTGCATTTTTATATTCTTTTAGTAGATACTATCTGCATATTGATGAAATACTTAACCTTATTGTTTTTTTATGTACTAGTCTAATTGATGACAACGTTACCTTTCCTATAAATATAGACCAATAATGATTGGACTCATCGCAATTGTATAACTCATTAAAAATGAGTAATTAGCAAAAATAATAAGCAATAAAAGCTAATACACCTACAAGTAACAAAAAGATTTAGAGACGCAATCAAAGATAAAATACGCTTATTTAGATATTTATTAATGAGAGTGTTTTATATTTTTAAAAAATAATGATATATAGTAAATTTAAATGTAAATATAGTATATAATGTTATTAATATCTTACAGAAAGGAAGACATCAATGAGAATAAACAATATGAATATAGTTTCTGGTATCTTATGTGTATTATCATTTCTACTTGCAGTTTCGATTACATTTACAGATATGTTTTGGTATTTACCTGGCTTTTTTGTCATGCTATTGTCAGTGGTTTCAAGTGTTGTAGGTCTAATGAGTAGCAGCAAAGTATTTAATGGTATCACGTTATTTTTAACAATTATTTTCTTTCTTATTTTTTCAAGTCCATTATTACTTGCTTAGAAAAGAAAACGATTTTATATAATATTAATATGAATGGCAATATTTACAGCTATTGGTGTACTCGCGATGTTCTTTGTGATTAAGTATCTTTCAGAAACACGGGGGCGCAGTTTAGCTAAAATTGAACATGATTTATGATGACGAACAAATGTTAAATCTGAATAACGTAATGTATATCGCTACTTCAATGATTTGGAGTAGTGATTTTTTATTTTTTTAAAAAAGGGTAAACATAAAAAAGCAATGTTATGAACGGAGGAATTAAGATGAAACAGTCAAAAGATTTAGAACGATTACTTAAATCTTTAGACGGACAAAAATATGGCGCTTATAAACGAATGAAAGGGATATATCAATTTGATCAATTCCATCTAGCTATCGATCATGTCCAAGTCGATCCTTTTGCGCCACCTTCAAAAATGCGTGTCATTATTGAGAAACATGAGACTGAAATTCCTAATGAATTATTAGACACTAAAGATAAACGTATAGCGACTTCAGACTTTTTAACTCGAACAGTGGATACCCAGTTAAAACATTTCAATCGTACAGTGAAAGGTTCGGGTAAAAATGGGAAGATCTTTATCGATCATCCAGGACAAGAGATACTCGAACGTACATCTGTAGTGATTAATGATAAAGAGATTGAAATACGTATTGAAGTTGGACTACCGGCAGCTGGACGTAAGATTCTAGGAAAAGCAGCAGCATATACGATAATACATGGCATTCCTCAAATAGTAGAAAAAGCGATACGATATAAAAATTTAAATCAACAAGCATTGAAAGAACAAGTTGTATTAAAACTAGACCAGACCTATATTAGACAACAACTTGAAACAGAGCATTTAGTCGCATTTGTGGCAAATGGTTCAATCTTGCCAAGAAAAAGTGGTGTTTCAGACGCTCCAATGAAAGGTGCCATTCAATTCACAAGTCCTAAGAAATTTGAACATACATTCAATCTTCCAAGTGGTCGGTCAGTCACAGGGATGGCTATTCCACAAGGGATTACACTTATTGTCGGTGGAGGTTACCATGGTAAATCGACACTATTAGAAGCGCTTGAGCGTAGTGTATATGATCACATTCAACATGACGGTCGAGAATTTGTGGTGACTCAACATGATGCAATGAAAATACGTGCTGAGTATGGTCGAAACGTTGAAAATGTCGATATTAGTCCATTTATTGATAATCTGCCAGGAAAGAAAGATACGACACACTTTTCTACAGAAAACGCAAGTGGTAGTACATCTCAAGCCACAAATGTAATCGAAGCTTTAGAAGCAGAAAGTTCATTATTATTAGTCGATGAAGATACATCAGCTACCAATTTTATGATTCGTGATGGTCGCATGCAACAACTGATTGCTCCAGAAAAAGAGCCGATTACTCCATTTTCTAATAAAGTAAAATCATTATATGAAGATTATAGTGTTTCTACTATTCTTATTGTTGGCGGTTCAGGAGATTACTTTGATGTTGCTGACCAAGTGTTAATGATGGATGAATATCATTTAAAAGATGTAACAGAAGAAGCAAAAGAAATTACGAATACTGACGGCTATAAGCGAGAAATTGATGGTAATCAGTCATTTGGAGTGCTATCTCATCGCATACCGTTAACAGATTCTTTCTCTATAAAAGGAAAAGAAAAACGTTTTAAAGCAAAAGGATTACATTCTATTATGTATGGTCATGAGCCTATTAACCTAACAGGATTAGAACAACTTGTGGATGATAGTCAGACCAATGCTATTATGGTGATGTTAGATTACTTTAGACGTCATGGTATCAATAATCAGAATTCCATAATTCAAGCAACAAATGAAATGTATCGCTTAATTGAGCATGAAGGATTAGAAGCGCTCTCTCATTTTAATGGACATCCAGGAAATCTTGCCTTACCTCGTAAACAAGAATTTATCGGTACCTTAAATCGATATAGAGGATTGAAAGTGAAATAAAAAGAGTATATCTTATCTTTTTTAGTAGGCAGGTAGTCTTACTTTTAAAAAATTAAAAGTCTGATTAATAGTGAAACATCTGAATTAATAACGGAAGAATACGAAAAATCACGAAAAAAAGGTTAAAAAATAAATATTTACCGATTGGACATAAGTAAACCAAAGACTTATTTTTCTTTTATTAAAGAAAAGTGAGTCTTTTCTAATTAAACTAGCAAAAGTATTAGGGAGTGAAACAGTAAATTTAAAATAAATTCTATTCTACACCTTCAATATTTTAGAAATATTTGGATATTTATCATTTGATTAATCGCGCGAGATTGTTTATACTGAAATCAATCGCGAACGATAGAAAAGAGGTGCTGTGTTGAAAAAGGATGAAATGACATTAGCGAATCAATTATGTTTTTCTGCATATAATGTGAGTCGCTTATTTGCTCAATTTTATGAACAACAACTAAAGCCATTTGGATTAACGTATTCTCAATATTTAGTGTTACTGGCTTTATGGGAAGAAGATAATCGAACATTACATGAGATTGGTAGACAACTTGATTTATCAAGTAATACGTTGACACCACTTTTAAAAAGATTAGAACAATCAGGATGGGTCATAAGAGAACGTTCTGAAACTGATAAACGTCAACTGATGGTGACACTTACTGAAAAAGCACATCAACAACAAGAAGCAGTTTTTGAAGCGGTAGCCGAATGTTTACCTTCAAATTTTGATAAAACGAAATATAACCAAGCAAAAGACGTATTAGAACAATTAGAACATGGTTTGAAACAACTCAATAAAAAATAAAGGAGAGGATGAGTTAAATGAAAACATACGACGTTACATTTATTGGTAGTGGACATGCAGCTTGGCACGCAGCTTTAACATTAAAACATGCAGGTAAAGAAGTAGCAATTATCGAAAAAGAGCGTATTGCGGGAACATGCACAAACTGGGGCTGTAATGCTAAAATCTTACTTGAAAATCCATTTGAAGTGTTAGAAGAAGCAACACACTATCCAGGTATTGTTGAATCACAAAATCTTAAAGTAAATTGGTCAAACTTAATGGATTATAAACATAAAGTGATTGATCCAATGGCTGGTCAGTTAAAATCATTATTTGAACAACAAGGTATTGATGTATATGATGGTACAGGTGTAATTAAAAATGAACATACAGTTGAAGTAAATGGTGAATCGATTGAAACTGAAAATATCGTCGTTGCGACAGGTCAACATAGCAATAAATTACCTATCGAAGGTAAAGAATATACACATGATAGCCGTGACTTCTTATCGATGGAAGACACACCAAAAAGTATCACATTCATTGGTGGCGGAATTATCAGTATCGAATTTGCATCTATCATGATTAAAACTGGCGCTGACGTTCATGTGGTTCATCATACAGATGAGATTTTACCAGGATTTAACCGTAATCATGTAGATAAATTAGTTAAAAAATTAGAAGATGAAGGCGTTAAATTCTATCTAAATGAAAATACAGCTGCAGTTAAAAAAGAAGGAGACGCGTTTACACTAACAACTGAATCTGGATTATCAATCCATACAGAATATGTACTTGATGCAACAGGAAGAGTTCCAAATGTTGAAGGTATTGGATTAGAAAATGTCGGTATCAATTATAGTAAAAAAGGTATTGAAGTAGATGAGTACTTAAGAACAAATGTTAAAAATATTTACGCAAGCGGTGACGTTTTAGATAAAACGATTCCTAAATTAACGCCAACTGCGACGTTTGAATCAAACTACATTGCTGCACATATTTTAGGTATGGTACAAGATGAAATTAAATATCCAGCTATTCCTTCGGTACTTTATTCGCTTCCACGTTTATCACAAATTGGTGTAACTGTAGAAGACGCAAAAGAAAATGATCAATATACAGTAAAACATGTGCCATTCGGTAAACAAATGGTATTCGAATATAAGAATGAAACAGAAGCTGAAATGTATATTGTACTAGATGAACATAAACACTTAGTAGGTGCTGAAATCTATGCAGATGCTGCCAATGATTTAGTAAACTTACTTGTATTTATCATTAATCAACGTTTAACAGCTAAAGAATTAAGTCAATTGATTTTTGCTTTCCCAGGCGCTTCAACAGGCGTGATCGATTTATTAAGATTAAACATGCTATAGGTAATAATAAAACGGTTAGTCCTTGTGACTAATCGTTTTTATTACGGAAGAATGCTATGTTTAAATTTCTCTAAAATGTAAATAACTATATTGTACGAAAAATGAAACGTCATCTCATTTGGAGGGATTTATATTATGGTTAAAGAATTTGAATCAAATGGTGTTAACGTAGAAATACCAGATGAATTAGAATCAGTTGTTGCGTTAGAATATTCTTTTGTAGAAGCATTAGCTAAATTAGAATTGAATGTCACAGGTATTGCTGATGACAAAGATAAAAATAACTTAGAAGATTCTATTAAACGATTAGTAGGTAACTACACATCTGTTGGTTCACGTTTAGAGCCTGATACAGAATTAATTAAAAAAGCAGAACCACAATTAATACTAGCAGATAAAACAAGACATGAATCAATATTTGAAAAATTAAATACGGCAGCACCAACAGTATTATTAGAAAGTTTTGATGCTAACTATGACCAAAGTATTGAAACATTTAAACAAATTGCAGAACTCGTATCTAAAGAAGATAAAGGCCGTGAACTTGTTGTTCAACACAATGAAAAAGTTGAAGACTTAAGCAAAGATATTAAACTTGATAAAGACTTATCAACTATTGCTGCTGTACCAACACATGATGGCTTATATGTTCATGCATCACATTCATATGTTGGACAATTCTTGCAAAAAGTTGGTTTTAATGGTTCTATTCCTGAAGATATGGAGAACCACCTACCTGAATATATGGGTGCAGATTACTTAAAAGTAGATACAGACCGATTTGCAAGCTTCAATCCAGAACGTATATTGATTATGGTAGATGAAGATAACAAAGCAGATTATGAAAAATTAAAAGAATCAGAAGCGTGGTCAAATATTGAAGCAGTTAGAAATGATCGTGTACACGATGTAAACCGTGAACGTTGGGCAAAATATAGAGGATTAATCGCTTCAGAATTAATCTTAGAAGATTTAACAAACATTGAAGAATAATGATTAAAAAAGCGTGCATTTCAAAATGGTGAAATGCATGCTTTTTATTTTAAATATAAGCATATAACATGTTTACTTATTTAAATATTATAGAAGTAACTAAGAGAGTCACACCAGACAGACAAATTGAAGTTATACATATCACTATGAAAGGTTTAAGTGCTTTTGAAATAACTTCTTTTAAAACGATATTCAATCCTAGAGCAACCATCGCCATTAACATACATACCGTTGTAATAACATTTATAATATTCATAAGTAATGAAGGAATAGGAACAAATGTATTGATAAAAGCCATTATGATAAATCCAATGAGAAAGTAAGGAATATCGATTTTTTGTTGTACTTGGCTTGAGTGTGACTTATAACGCATATACAAAATTAAGACAATGCTTAATGGAATAAGTAAAAACACACGGCCTAATTTTCCAAGTAAAGCAAATGTCATTGCCTCTGGCCCGCCAATATCTGCTGCTAAGACGACATGAGCGATTTCATGCAAACTCACACCTGTCCAAGCGCCATAAGTTATAGTAGGTATGTTAAAAATAGCCTCGATAGCTGTATAAATAAGTGCAAATATAGTTCCAACTAGTGCAATAATACCTACACTTATTGCAATGTCTTTTTCTTTAGATTTTAAGATTGGTGCTGTAGCTGCAATAGCTGCAGCTCCACATACTCCTGTACCAATACCAAGTAGTATAGAGATATCTTGATTTCCTTTAATAATTTGATTCAAAATTAAAGTTAAACTTATTGAAAAGATAATTACGATAATATCAATAAGTAGTAATTTCCAGCCTTTACCTAGAATATCTCCCATATTTAATTTTAACCCATATAAGATAATCGCAAATTTTAATAAACGTTTCGATGCGAACGTAATACCTGGACGAATGTGTTCTGGATATCCCATCACTTGGCGATATAGCATCGCAAAAATGATAGCAATAGCTAATGCCCCAATCGTATGTAAAATAGGAAATTTAGCTAATATATAACTGATCATTGCGATCATAAATGTAAACATAATACCTTTCATAAATGAAGGCTGCGTGATTGATTTCATAGTACTTTCACCTCGATATGAAATCTTAGCACGTTATTGTTATAACGTTAAATAAATAATAAGTATAGTATATATATCAAAAATGTTATATTAGACTTAAAGGAGAATGATGCATGGATCCGTATAAGGTATTAATTGAAGTAATCAAAACAGAAAGTTTTACTAGAGCAGCAGAAAATTTATATACTTCGCAGCCTTCTGTGAGTCGTGATATTAAACGTTTAGAATTAAAATATAATGTTAAAATATTTGAATTTAAATCTCCATATTTAAAACTAACTAGAGATGGCGAAAAGCTATTACAATACGCATTGCAGCGGGAAAGTATTGAACAAGAATTATGGCAAAACTTAACATCGGAATCTGAAATCATCTCAGGCACTTTAACAATTGGAAGCAGTTATACATATGGTGAATATTTATTATCAAAACAGCTTACCAGTCTTATGCAACAATACCCTAAGTTACATATTCATTTACGTGTTAATAATTCAGATTCTGTTATAAATGATATTAAACACAACAGAGTAGATATAGGTATTGTAGAAAAGGAAATTCAAGACAATGTAATAAAATGTAAGAAAATAATAGAAGACGAAATGGTGTATATTTACAAAAAATCGGTTCAACCTAGAATGGATATATGTTTCGTTAGAGAAAAAGGGTCTGGAACAAGGTTTTATCAGGAAGTAGGTCTTTCTGAGTTAAAATTAAATCCATATTTGATAGAAATTAATAATATTAAGATTATCAAACAAATGGTAGAGGCTGGAAATGGGTTTGCGATTATTTCAAAATCAGCAATTCATCCCGAGGATTATGAAAAATTAATGATAACAACTTTAAATGTGAAACGTCACTATTACCTTGCTCAACATGTTGATAAATATATTGATAAAAATATTAGAGCTGTCATTGAAATGATTATGAAGTAGAGTATGTAAAAAAGCTGGATCTTTCTAAGGATTGAAAGGTCCAACTTTTTTATTAACACTGCGGGGTGTCTTATTTATTGTTTTTTAATTCAAAGAATTTTTCAGCTACAGCTTTACCAGATTGTGGGTTTTGACCTGTAATCACATGACCGTCAATAACAGCGAATTGACTCCAGTTGTCACTTTTTTCGTAATGTGCACCACGATTTTTAAGTTCATCTTCTGTTAAGTAAGGAACTTTATCTGCTAAGCCAACTGCTTCTTCTTCAGTATTAGAGAAACCAGTTACAGTTTTACCATTAATAATAGAATTACCTTCACTATCTGTAACATTTAATAGGCCGATAGCACCATGACATACTGAAGAAACTGCACCGTTATTTTCATAAATTTTACGTGTTAATTCTTGTAAATCTTTATTATCTTTGAAGTCCCAAATTGTTCCGTGACCACCTGCGTAATAGATAATATCATAATCTTCAGCACGTACAGCATCTGGTGTAAGTGTACTACCAAGACGTGTCATGAAGTCTTTATCTTGATAATATTTCCAATCTAACTCAGACATCATATCTTCTTGTAGACTTGCAGGATCAATAGCTGTATAGCCACCTTCTGGACTAATATAGTCGATATCATAACCATTTTTGTACAATACATCTGCAAAGTGAACGACTTCACCTAACCATAATCCAGTTGGACGATTCATATCAGGATATTTTGAAACACTTGTAACAACTACTAATGCTTTACTCATTGTATACCTCCTAAATTGTTTACGTAATTCATAATTACCCATTTTTAAGGAGGAATAACACATGCTAGGTATATTTTTTATATTAAAATTATAAATTAATGTGATTGAAAATAATGTTACAAAAATTGTTTAAAAACGTTAAATAGTGGTACATATTAATATACAATTTACCAATTCTATGAATTCGTAAAAGTGGCCTCACTAATCAATCGATTAGTGAGTTTTTTTGTATTCCAATAATAGATAAATTATACTTGTAGTAATCTTTAAATATAAAAAGGAGAGATAATAATGGCCCAAGATAATGGAAAATTAAATTGGTCAAGTTTAATCATTGGTACGCTATTACTGATTATTGCTGTGGTTATATTTAGTAATCCAGTGCAAAACTTTTATACACTTACTTGGCTGATTGGCTTACTCATTATGGTAGGCGGTGTCATTCAACTTTTATTCCGTCGTACGGCAAAAAAACTCGTAGGAGTAAATACAAAATTAATTTTAATTAATGGTATTATCGATTTAATTTTTGGAATTCTTGTTGTATTTAATGTTGGAGCAAGTTCAGTATTCTTTGTATTTATGTTTGCGTTTTGGTTTATTTTCAGTTCGGTTATCGGTCTGTTTACCATATCACAACAACATCAATTACGCGGTTTATCAATTATCGTAAATATCCTAGGTATTATTTTAGGGATAATCTTATTATTTAACCCAATGATGGGTATGATTTTTGTGTCAACATTAATCGCACTTACATTCGCAATCCTAGGTGTGACATACGTGATTGATGGCCTAGCATAATATATTTAAACGTATTAAACTTTAAACTCTTCACTGTTGTAAAGTGAGGAGTTTTTCTTTTAAAAAGAATATCTACTGTGTTGAATGAAAAGTAAAGTTGATATACAGAATATGACGTAAGTATTAGAATGATAATTGATAAAACATATGAACATGTTTAGGAGGAACTATCGTGAATTACAATTTTGATGAAATCATTGATCGTCGTTATACAAATTCAATGAATGTGGAAGGCTATAAAGGTTATCTTTTTGGTAATACAGATACGTCAGATTTAAAAGATAATGATGAACTGATTCGTATGTGGGTAGCAGATATGGACTTTAGTACACCAGAAGTCGTATTAAATGCGATTCGTGAACGTTTAAATAAGAAAATTTTAGGCTACACAAACGTCTTCGGTTCTGAATATTATGAAGCTTTTGTTTCTTGGACAAAGAAACGTTATGGTTTCACTTTTCCTCAAGAGCATCTTGTATTCTCTCATGGTATTGTGGCTGGGTTAATTGAACTTGTAGGTTATATTTGTGATAAGGATGATAAAGCATTAATTTTTACGCCGAGTTATGGCCCATTTAAAATGGCATGTGATAAAAATCATATTTCAACAGTATACTCTCCACTAATCAATCATCATGGATATTATGAGATTGATTTTGACAATGTACGTAAAAAAATAGAGACAGAAAATATTAAATTATGCATTTTTGCGAATCCACATAATCCAACGGGACGTGTCTGGTCAGAAAAAGAGTTAGCCACATTGGGTCAAATTATGAAAGACAATGATGTATGGCTCATTTCAGATGAAATCCATTGTGATATCAAACGTTCAGGTCAATCACATATGCCATTTGCCAAAGCTGTCCCAGATTACGACAAAATCATCACTACTATGTCTCAAAGTAAAGCCTTCAACATTGCAGGTTTGATGTTTTCAAATATCATTATTCAAAATGAATCACTTCTAAAAACTTGGAACACCCATCACTTTGGTACAGAAAATCCTCTAAGTGTGGTTGCCACGCAAGCTGCTTATGAAAAAGGGGAAGATTGGTTACAAGCAATGAATCATTATTTAGATGATAATTTTAACTATTTAGCAGATTTCCTAGAAAAAGAACTGCCGCATGCAGAATTTAAAATTCCAGAGGCGACGTATTTAGCTTGGGTAGATTTAAGCTATTATATTAAAGAAAAAGATATTGATGAATCAATGGCGAAATTCTTTATTAAAAACGCTGGTGTCATCATTGAAGGCGCAGAGCAATTTGTTCATAACGCAGAGGGTCATATTAGAATTAATATTGCAGTTCCTAGAGAAGTAATGAAAAAGGGACTACAAAAAATAAAAGCGGCTTTAATCTAAATAGAGGAAAAATATCACGGCTATTATTGAATCCTCACACATAGGTCATACACCATTTCAACAATTATTAGGTCATCATGAGGACATTATGAAGACGTGGTCAGCATTGAGTGACACACTAGAAAATACTAGTGCTTTAAACGCAGAACTCAAAGAAGAGATACGCCGTATGCTAGCGCAGAAAAATGGTTGCCAATATTGTAAAGCAAAAGGCAAGCCTACCGGGAGTCTAACAGATGAAAAATCAGCAATATGCATTGGATTTACAGAAGTCTATATCAAGCTGGGAGATCAAATACCTACAACGTACACAGAAATCTTAAAGTCTCATTTATCAGATAAAGAAATTGTCGAACTTATTACGTTCATCACATTTACAAATGCCCAACAACAATTTGGTGCGATTATGAAATTGCAACCTTAAATAAAAGGACTCTAGCTTAGGTTAGAGTCCTTTTATAATTTTCATTTAAAATAACATTCCCCAAATCGTCTGTAAGGTATGGTTTTCGATAATAATAAATAAACCAAGTCCAATATAGACCACAGCCATTATCCAAC
This sequence comes from Staphylococcus sp. HMSC034C12, assembly GCF_001835895.1. Taxonomy (NCBI): domain Bacteria; kingdom Bacillati; phylum Bacillota; class Bacilli; order Caryophanales; family Staphylococcaceae; genus Staphylococcus; species Staphylococcus sp. HMSC034C12. The sequence continues at coordinate 103,359 of NZ_KV826307.1, forward strand.
GGCTGAACTTCTCTACAGTTTCTCCGATTTCAGGAATAGATGCAAGTTTCTGTGCAGTAAACACTAAGACATAGATTAAAACTAAAAAGACGATTAATGTCACAATGAGTTCAGAAACGCTTAATGTGACAAAGTAAGGAACAAATAATCCGATGTTATCTGCTCCGCAACTTGCGATTGTCACTAACGCAACCGTGCCAATTAATTTGGTTAATCCGTGTTTGTCTAGTTCTTGTTTCGCTCTTTTTTCTCCTTCACAATCATCAAAAATAGCCACTTTTAATCCTAAATAGATGGGAATAAGACCAAGTAATCCTAAAATCCATTTTTCAGGTACATAATTTAAGACAAAGGCAAAGAATAAACTTACGATAATCAATGTCACAGATCCTACATATTGACCAATATAAATATTTCTATATTCTTTTTTCGTATGTGCTCGCGCGAAAAAAATAAGCAAAATGACAAGTAAGTCGACTGCAGTTGCGATATACAATATCGCAGCAGTAATGATAGTTTGAATCATAGTTTAACTGTCCTTTTAAAAGTGATATTGAATAAAGTATAACGCATTTCAAATAAGAATTATATAGATTTTATTTTAAAATTTTCACCAAATTTTTAATGTCTACTTGCATGGAAAAAATAAAAAACAATAAATACTAAATAATTTGAAAATTCAAAATATAAAGTGTAAAATGAAAGTGAAGAGATTAGAAAGCGCTTACAAATATCTCTTTGTATTAAAAATGATAAAAGTTCTCTTACGGAAGGAGGCGTTCATTCATGAGTGAATCATATGATTTGATTGTGATTGGTGCAGGACCTGGAGGGTATGTATCAGCCATTCGTGCCGCACAATTGGGTAAAAAGGTGGCAGTCATCGAAAAATTCAATGCTGGAGGCACTTGTTTAAATGTGGGTTGCATTCCATCTAAAACATTATTAGAACACGGGGAAAAAGCACATAGCATTCAAGTTGCGAATGACTGGGGAATGACGACGAAAGAATTAAATATCGATTTTCCTAAATTTGTACAACGTAAAAAGAAAGTCGTACAAACACTTACGGGTGGCGTTAAACAGTTACTAAAGAAAAATAAAGTAGCTTATATTGAGGGAGAAGCAAGCATTTCAAAAGACTTAAACGTAAAAGTAAATAATGAAACGTATCAAGGTAAAGATATTATTTTAGCGACAGGTAGTAAACCATTTGTACCACCTATTGAAGGATTAGATAACGTCGATTATGAAACAACCGATACATTTTTCGATTTAAAACAACTACCTAAACAGTTAGCAGTGATTGGCGGTGGTGTCATCGCAACAGAACTCGCTTCATCAATGGCCGATCTTGGGGTGAAAGTAACCATTGTTGAAGTGGCAGATGATATTTTACTTACTGAAATTGATGATACACGTGAGTTATTAAAAGCTCATTTAGAAAATCAAGGCATTAACATTATTACAAAAGCGAAAATTAAAACAGTAGATAAAACCAAAATTGTACTCGATGGTCAAGATGACGTCAGCTTCGACACGTTACTTGTCGCGACAGGTAGACAACCGAATACACAAGTGGCTAAAGATTTAAATTTAGAGATGGATGGCAAATTCTTTAAAGTGGATGACCATTATCAAACAAGTCAAAAACATGTCTATGCGATTGGTGATTTAGTCAAAGGTTATCAACTTGCACATGCTGCAAGTGCACATGGTATTCATGTAGCAGAAACACTTGCTGGAGAACACCCACCACTTGTTCGTCAAGAGAACATTACACGTTGTATTTATACACGACTTGAAGCGGCATCCATTGGCTTATCAGAAGAGCAAGCCAAAGAAGCGGGATATGATGTGAAAGTCACACAATCAGCGTTTCAAGGTAATGCGAAGGCGCTCATTAAAGGGGAAAATGAAGGAATTATAAAATTAGTTATTGATCAAACATATGGGGAAATACTCGGCGCCTTTATTGTAGGACCTCATGCGACAGACTTAATTGGCGAAGTCCTAGGAGTAAAAGCGTCAGAAGGTACCATCTATGAATTATCCGAAATAATTCAACCACATCCAGCATTATTAGAAGCGATTGGCGAAGGTGCGGATGCATACTTTGGTTCTGCAATTCACATGTAGTTATTACACTTACGCCCTATGAAAGATAGGAGGAATTGACAATGAAAATGGAAAAAGAACAAGCATGTTGGATTTATAAAACAATGAATGAAATTCGATTTTTTGAAGAGAAGGTACACAAAATTTTTAGTGATGGTCAAATCCCAGGATTTGTACATTTATATGTCGGTGAAGAAGCCGTTGCCACAGGTGTCATGTCACAACTGACTGACGATGATTATATTACAAGTACACACCGTGGTCATGGACATGCTATCGCAAAAGGTTGCGATTTAAACGGTATGATGGCAGAAATCATGGGTAAACGTGATGGTTTAGGTCATGGTAAAGGTGGCTCAATGCATGTTGCCGAAATTGACAAAGGGATGCTCGGTGCCAATGGTATCGTAGGTGGCGGTTTTGGTCTTGCGATTGGTGCAAGTATTTCAATTATTAACCAAGGTAAAGACAATGTCGCCGTATGCTTCTTTGGTGATGGTGCTGCAAATGAAGGGACATTCCATGAAGGTTTAAACTTCGCTTCAATTTTAAACTTGCCAGTTATCTTTGTCTGTGAGAATAACCAATTCGCTGAAGGTACGACACACGACTATGCAAGTGCATCTGAAACGATTGCAGAACGTGCTTCTGCATATAATATGCCAGGCGTACGTGTAGATGGCATGGATGTCTTAGAGGTTTATAAAGCAACACAAGAAGCAGTAGACCGCGCTAAAAAAGGGGAAGGACCTACATTAATCGAATGTGATACGTATCGTAAATATGGTCACTTTGAAGGTGACGAACAAAAAGTTAAATCACCAGATGATCGTAATGCGGATAAAAATGCCACTGTAGAATTCAGAAAACAAGCGATTGAAGAAGGTTGGTTAACTGAAGAAGAAGCAGATGATATTGAAAACACAGCTGAACAAGCCGTAGAAGATGCTGTGAAATTTGCGGACGAAAGTGAATTACCAGATGAAGATTCACTATACAAAGATGTTTTTGCATAACAAACCTTTAAAGCACTAAAATGAAGAAATAGATAAGAACGAACCTAACCAGACGAGGAGGTTTTTACGATGAGTGAAGAACGTAAATTAACATTTATGGGCGCGATTAATGAAGCGATTGATCAATCTATGGAGAAAGATGAAAATGTCATCTTAATTGGTACAGACGTTTCAGGTGGCGCAAAAGTAGAACATATTCAAGACGACGATACATTTGGTGGCGTATTCGGTGTTACAAAAGGACTGGCTAAAAAATATAGTCGTAAACGAGTGATTGATACACCTATTTCTGAACATATTACATTAAGTGCAGCTGTAGGATCAGCAGCTACCGGATTACGTCCAATCGCAGAACTCATGTTTAACGATTTTATTGGCTTTGGTTTAGACCCAATTTTAAACCAAGGTGCAAAAATGAGATATATGTTTGGTGGTAAAGCTAAAATTCCATTAGTGGTACGTACCGTTCATGGCGCTGGCGCAAGTGCGGCAGCACAACACTCTCAATCTCTATATAATATGTTCGCAACAATTCCAGGTGTTAAAGTAGTTGTACCATCAAATCCATATGATGCAAAAGGATTATTAATGTCAGCGATTCAAGACGATAACTTAGTTGTATTTTCAGAAGATAAAACATTACTTGGTCAAAAAAGTAATGTCCCTGAAGAACCTTATACGATTGAGATTGGTAAAGCCAATGTTACACGAGAAGGTGATGATTTAACTATTGTCGCAATTGGTAAAATGGTTGCAGTGGCTGAAGAAACAGCTGACCGACTTGAAGAAGATAACGTTTCAGTAGAAGTCATTGATTTACGTTCAGTGTCTCCATGGGATCAAGATACAGTGTTAGAATCAGTGAAAAAAACAGGTCGTTTAATTGTTATTGATGAATCAAGTCCACAATGTAACATTGCTGGCGACGTCGCTTCTGTCATTGGTGATATTGGATTCGATTATTTAGACGGTCCAATCAAAAAAGTAACAGCACCAGATACACCAGTACCATTTGCATCTAACTTAGAAGCGGCATATATTCCAAATGCAGATAAAGTATTAGATGTAGCATCTGAATTAGTTGATGACTTAAAAAAGGCTAACGCGTAGGGAGGTGTATCACAATGAGTGAAAATATTATTATGCCAAAACTCGGTATGACAATGAAAGAAGGTACTGTAGAAGAGTGGTTTAAATCAGAAGGTGATACAGTAGAAGAAGGCGAAAGCATTGTCACAATTAGCTCTGAAAAATTAACAAACGATGTCGAAGCACCTGCAAGTGGTACGTTATTAAAAATCAAAGTACAAGCAGGCGAAGATGCAAAAGTAAAAGCAGTGCTTGGTATCATCGGAGAAGAAGGCGAAGACATAGGAAGTGATGACGATGATTCTGAAGAAACTACCCAAGAGAATAAAGATGACAATACAACTTCTGAAGATCAACAAGTGTCTTCAAATGAAGAACAATCTGATAAAAAAGATACAGAAAACGAAGAGAAGCCTGAACAACGAGAACGTATCTTTATCTCTCCATTAGCGCGTAATATGGCTGAAGATAAGGACCTTGATATCACAAGAATCAAAGGGACAGGTGGAAATGATCGTATTACAAAATTAGATATTCAACGTGTAGAATCAGAAGGCTATGATTATGAAGGTGAAGCGGATACGTCTAACGAAAATGCATCTTCAACGCCACAAAACTTCGATGTGTCTAGCATTGGTGAAGGTCTGAATCCAATGCGTCAACGTATTGCTCAAAATATGCGACAAAGTCTTAATAATACTGCTCAATTAACATTACATCGCAAAGTCAATGCAGATCGTTTATTAGACTTTAAAGCTCGATTATCTGAAGAATTAAAAGATGCAGATCAAGATGTAAAATTGACAGTCACAGCTTTATTAGCTAAAGCAGTAGTCCTAGCACTTAAAGAATATGGCGCAATGAACGCTCGTTATGAAAACGGTGAATTAACAGAATACGATGATGTACATTTAGGTATTGCGACATCACTTGAAGATGGTCTTATGGTGCCAGTCATTGACAATGCAAATACTAAAAGTATTGGCACTTTAGCAAAAGAAATTAAAACATCAGCTGAAGCAGTACGTGAAGGAAATACAGGTGACGTTCAACTTAGTGGCGCTACATTTACAATTACAAATATGGGTGCAAGTGGTATCGAATACTTCACACCAATTTTAAATTTAGGTGAAACAGGTATCTTAGGTGTCGGTGCTCTAGCTAAAGAACTTGTTCTTGAAGGAGATAATGTAAAACAAATCTCTCGTATCCCATTAAGTTTAACATTCGATCATCAAATCTTAGATGGCGCAGGCGCAGCTGATTTCTTAAAAGTACTTGCTAAATATATTGAAAATCCATATTTATTGATGTTATAAACATGAAACATCAAATTAATGAATAACCCCCAATTTTGGGGGTTATTGTATTATGTAAGCTAACAACAAATATGATAGAGGAGTGATTCATTATGTCAGAAAATCAAAATCAAGGTTGTATAAAATGTGGTCATACAGAAATAGAAGAAGGAACGTTATCAGCAACAGGATCAGGATTGTCTAAATTTTTAGATGTACAACATAATAATTTTAAGACGATAACTTGTAAAAATTGTGGATATACCGAATTTTATAAACAAGATAGAAACCGAAGTAGAGACTTTATTGATTTGTTCTTTGGAGGATAAGTCAAAAAAATAGAACAGCAGTAACCCTTATAGGTGCTGCTTTTTCAATCTTAGGGTAAGACTTCGGGTTGTGTGAAGTTAGACTTTCGGACGTCTAAAAGTTGTAAAACTATTTGATATATTGACTTGATATTTATGGAATTTTAAGTCATTGTATAAGTGTAGGTTAAATAACCTATAATTTAATAATCTCTGCTAGGGGTGCTTTATATTGCTGAAAGGAACATCATGTTCCAACCCTTTGAACCTGATCTAGTTAATACTAGCGTAGGGAAGCCAGTGAGTCACTTTACAATAACATATGGATGTTTTCATAAATTGATGAAAAGGTCAATTTAACTATTAATCATTTTCTTCATTATGATGCTTACATATATTTTCGTATATATTCACTTATTCTTATGCATTCAGTATTAAGCTGAATGCTTTTTTTATGAATCATATAATCAGTGATATTTAGACCCTTCTAGTATTTAGGAGGCAATGTCAATGGAGCAAGAAAAAATCAATTTTAAAAGAACTTTTCCAGCAAGTAAACGTATTTTTAAAAAAGGTGAGGGTAAGGATAGTGATATCTTTGTACCATTTCGAGAAATTGAACTTTCTGACACCCAATTAGAACAACGTAGCTTTCAAAATGAACCTGTCGTAGTGTACGATACAGCAGGTCCTTATCATGATGACAGTTATGAGGTTGATATCAATCATGGACTTCCAAAGGTTCGCGATGCATGGATTGAAGCACGTGAAGACGTTGAACATTATGAAGGTCGCCGTATTCAATCGATTGATAATGGTTTTTCAAAAGAAGGTCATAAAAACTATGTAGCTCATCCATTTGAATATCAACCAAGACGTGGAAGTAAAGAGACACCTGTGACACAAATGTACTACGCTAAACAAGGGATTATCACTAAAGAAATGAAATTTGTAGCAATTAGAGAACAAGTGGAACCAGAATTTGTAAGGGAAGAAATTGCGAGAGGACGCGCGATTATCCCTAATAATATCAATCATCCTGAATCTGAACCAATGATTATTGGTAAAAACTTCTCTGTAAAAATCAACGCGAACATTGGTAACTCTATTGTATCTTCATCTATTGAAGCAGAAATTGAAAAATTAGTATGGGCAACACACTGGGGTGCAGATACGATGATGGATTTATCTACAGGAAAAAACATCCATACCACTCGTGAGTATCTCTTACGTAACTCACCAGTACCAGTAGGAACAGTGCCAATCTATCAAGCATTGGAAAAAGTAAATGGAGTAGCAGAAGATTTAACATGGGAAGCGTATAGAGATACATTGATTGAACAAGCTGAACAAGGGGTCGATTATTTTACTATTCACGCAGGATTACGTCTTCACTATATTCCATTAACTGTTGATCGTTTAACTGGGATTGTTTCTCGTGGTGGCTCAATTATTGCACAATGGTGTCTTGCACATCACGAAGAAAGCTTTTTATATACACACTTCGACGAGATTTGTGAAATCTTAAGTAAGTATGATGTTGCTATTTCTCTAGGAGATGGTTTACGTCCTGGTTCAATTTATGATGCTAACGATGAAAGTCAATTTGCGGAATTGAAAACGTTAGGTGAGTTAACGGATATTGCATGGAAACATAATGTGCAAGTTATGATTGAAGGTCCAGGACATATTCCAATGCATAAAATTAAAGAAAACCAAGATTTAGCAGATTTTTATTGTAAAGAAGCACCATTTTATACATTAGGACCTCTTGTAACAGATATTGCACCAGCATATGACCATATTACATCTGCCATTGGTGCTGCTCAAATTGCGAGTCATGGTACGGCAATGTTATGTTACGTGACACCTAAAGAACATTTAGGTTTACCAAATAAAGATGACGTACGTGATGGTGTGGTCACTTATAAAATTGCAGCACATGCAGCAGATTTATCTAAAGGCTTACCAGGGGCAACAGAACGCGACGATGCAATTAGTAAAGCGCGCTTTGAGTTTCGTTGGATTGATCAATTCAACCTCGCGTTAGATCCTGATCGAGCGAGAGAATTTCACGATGAAACATTACCAGCAGAATCAGCGAAAATTGCACATTTCTGTAGTATGTGCGGACCAAAATTCTGTTCAATGCGCTTATCACATGATATTCGCGATTCCTACAAAGAACAACTTGAAGGCATGAAAGAGAAAGCCGAAGAATTTAGAGAAGGCGGCAATAGAATATATCATTAATGATATTGGTAAAGAGGTAGCGATATAAATTGCTACCTTTTTTTTAAAAATTCTTCTAGATATATCCATTTCGTTTAACTACTGATACGATAGAGTTATACATATTTCCAGGGTAATATTGCTAGGAGGGTTTAGCATGGATAATCATGCAGAATTTAAAAAAGGAATTTTATTTGCGTTAGGGGCGCATTTATTATGGGGAATTCTACCTATTTATTGGAGATTCATTCACGGTATTAGCGCATTTGAAATTTTAGCATATCGCATTATCCTTGCGATGGTTTTTATGATTCTAATGATTTTTGTATTAAAAAAATCACAAGCGCTTAAACATGATATCAATCAACTCGTAGCACATCCGATTCAACTTGTTGCGATTATTATTGCAGGTTATGTGATTACGATTAACTGGGGAACGTTCATTTGGGCAGTGTCTAATGGTCATGTGCTACAAACCAGTTTAGGTTATTATATTAATCCATTGGTGAGCGTCTTACTCGCATTTATTTTCTTAAAAGAGCGTTTCAATAAGTTTGAAACGTTAGCGATTGTATCAGCCGCAATTGGCGTTATTTACATGACAATGAAGATAGGAGAATTTCCAATTATTTCTTTAATGTTGGCATTCTCATTTGGGATTTATGGTTTACTAAAAAAATTGGTACGTGTTGAAGCGATGAGTGGGATTGCGATTGAATGTATTGTGACAGCACCAGCAGGACTGATTTATATCATTTATTTATGGCAAGCACACCAATCATCAGTCGGTTTGAATATAAGTACATTTTTACTCTTATTTTCTGGAGCGGTGACAGCTGTACCACTTATTTTATTCTCAGCGGGTGCGCGTCGCATTCCACTATCACTGACAGGATTTATTCAATACGTCAGTCCAACGATTATCTTTTTACTCGGTATCTTCGTATTTAAAGAAAAATTCGATATCCACCAATTCATTACATTTATTTTTATTTGGATTGGTATTGCGCTTTATAGTATCTCTCAATATATTAAAATGAAACGTAGTCCTAGACCAGAATAAAAAACAAGCCGCCCCTCACTACTTAATGAGTGAAGGGTGGCTCTATTTATCATTTATAAAAATTTATTTAAATTATCCTAATGATCCATTAGCGCCAGCACTTTCTTCCTCAGCGCTATTTATATTTTTCCATAGAACACCTAAGAATACTGCAGCGATTGCTACAACACCTACATATTCTACAATTTTACGTCCAGGTGATTTATATCCAGCCATAATATGACCTCCATTTATAATTTTTACGTAATGAATTCGCATATTAAGGTATTCCCGTTTTTAAATTTAAAAAACATTTCCACTGTTAATTTTGATAAAGGTATTGTGGAGTGAACAAGATACATAGCTACACCAATCAATGATCTTCATTATAGACCCTACCTCATTTGAATCTAAAAAGCCTACACATTTTTATGCTACATAGTTTTTAATTTTTTTATTATTTACATTTCTAGCAATTGATATCATGTCCTGGTGCTTTTTAACGTTTCATAGGAAGACTACTGATATAGACAGAAGTACCGTTAATAGAATGAAGCAGAAGTATGACAAATAAACATAGGCATTATCTATTAAGTTTCTTCGCAAAGTAAGCAAAATAACTCATCATTATAGCGAAAATGACGGATGAAATGAAACAACGCACAATACCTAAATCTAATTTTAATAGTCGTTGTGCTAAGTAAAAGATTATAAAATAAACGATAAAAAAATATAGGAAATAACGTATTGTTTTCATTAGTAATCTCCTTATCAATTAAAATATGTATGATTTAAGGCTAACATGTATTAAATATAAATTAAAAATAATGAAAGAATAAAAAAGCAGAGTGATATTATAAGTATTATATAATTAATTAGTCTTTCAATTAATTATTTTTAAATAAAATTATATTTTAATTTATAAAAATTTTAATGTATTAGTGTAATATTATATATTAAAGGTGGAAGTTCATTATAATTCTATAAGAGGAGTGATCCATAATGAAGAAATTTGCAAAAGCAATGGTCGTTGGTGGTATTTACTTTAGGAACAGTATTAGGGTTTAATGTAACTGAGCATAACGGTGTATCACATGAAGCACATGCACAAACACAAACGTCACAAGGTTATCATTATCAAGGTTATACAAAATCAGGTGGCGAATTCGTATTAAATCACACGTTCTATAATGCGTTAAAAGCTGGAAATGTGACATTTAACGGAATTAAAGTGAATGATCAGTATCAAAACGGTACATCAACAACAACGAAGTATGACCAAACATTTAATCAAGTCAAAGGCAACACAGCAGCAATGATTGATTTTAAGGTCGCACCTAAAAAAGTAAGCTTAGAACAAGTGAAAGACGTTTACGGAGATCATTATCAATATCAACAACCATTGTCTAAAAAACAAGCAGATAAAACAGAAGGATTATACGGTTACACAGTAGGTAAAGGTCATATTACATTCCATGTTACGGATGGCTACGTGGATCATGTTACTGTGTCATAATAGAAGATATAAAAGAGCAGTACCTCATTGTGAGGTGCTGTTTTTTTGTTAATCGAGTGTATTGATTAATGTCATAATGAAAGTCAATATACAAGCAATGATAATGACTAACTTTCCTTTTTCTGTTTTCTCATGTCCATGTTGGTATTCTCGTAAAACAAATAACCATGAAATGATAACTAGCAATCCTAAAACAATACTAATAAATTTCATGTAATGATCTCCTTGTACATCTAGAATTTTTGTTTCAAACATAACGTGATTTAAAATAACAATCAACTATCATTTTCGTGCAATTACAATAATGATAAAAGGCATTACGATTATTTATTATAGCTGAAATTTTAAAAGTATATTTAGAAAGCTACGTATATAATTTGTTAAAACTATAATTTAAACATACCTAAGACACTTATTTATATTCTAAATTTTTACATATGAGAATAAAATATAATGATACAAATAGTTTTAGAAATAGATTAATATAAAATGTTAACCTTAATATATGGATAAAAAAATATTATTAAAGGAGGATATTCATGAAAGATTCTATCTTTTGGAAAAAAGCATTTATTCCTGTGTATTTCATCGTGGCTTTCTTATTGTTTCTTCTTTTTAAATTTTACATACAGACTGATAACTTTTCCATATACATACTCATTTTTATTATAGCCAGTTTTGGAATAGCGTCTGTAATTTATAATTCTAAAAGTAAATATTGGAAATGATAAATAAAGAGATCATCTAAGAAGTTAAGTATCTTAGAAGGTTGGGATATTTTAATGATGAAAAAGTATTAAGTATAGCATTAATTAGTACTATATTATTAAGTGCATGGTCGATAAACATTAGTTGATGAAAATCGAGAGGATAAGAAACAGACACAAGAATTACATAATAATAAAAACCATAATCAAAATACTCTGCGAAAGGGATATTTAAAATTATGTTTGTGATAACGTTTTGTTGGAAAAGGAAGATTAATTTTGAAATTTGTTTTATATTTCGTATATTTCTTTGTTTCTTTTTTTATTTTAAATTTGCTACTTGATTTAGTGATACCCCTCCTTGATTTTGATGTATATCCAAGTCTTATTTCTGCATTGTTTTTTGCAATATTTATGACTTTATTTACTTATGTTTTAAAAGGAAATAAAAGTAAAAAATAAAATGCACATTTATGACAAGAAGATTTGTTTTGTGTTGAGAAGAACCCTTAACTAAACTTGCAAACGAATGTTGGCATAGCGTGACCTATTAAGTCGACCATTCGACAAGTTTTGGGTTTGTTATGGGTTCGGAGATTCAACGTCAATAAAGCAATTGGAATAAAGTAAAAATTTTGAAATAATATAAATATCAAGAGGTGATTTATTATTCAAAATAACAGAATTGATATTAATAAGCTCAGTACATTTCATCGTATTTCGTTTGTTATGAATATTTTCTTTTTAATTTTTATGGCTCCAATTTATAGTCTGGATAATGTCTACTTATCAGTTGCTTGGACTATTTTGGGTTTAATAAATGGTGTTTATTTATTAGTTAAACAAAGACATGGAAATGCTAATAATCGTATGTGATGTATTGATAAAAAGAGCCTAAACACAGGCTCTTTTTTATTTTGAGCATTTTTCACATAAAACGTTTTGATTTTTAGCCCAACTTTTTAGATTTGTTACGCCATTAAGATTTTTTGAATTTGTGTGTATTGTTATATTTTCGTTTTTGTCGATTTCTTTTTCACAATGACTGCATTTTAATTTTTCAAGAAACATAAAATGACCTCACTTTTTGCGATTTTGTATTTTTTTGATTGTAGTTAATTCATTAAATTTGAGAGCATATCAGCTACATATGTTTCAGTAAATGCTGCTAATATAACCAATGGTAAACAGACGAATAAATATGCTTTTAATAAATTAATTAAACTTAATTTGAAAGAGTAGTTTTGCTTTTTTTCTTTTCTGAATAGATTGATTATTTTTCTTAAGATTGATTTATTTAGCATATAAAGACCACTAGTAAATATACAAAAACTCATAATTTCCAAAGTGTAATGGGGTATATAAGCGATTAAGCTAGTTAGACCTTTGTAAGTATCAAAATGGATGAAAAAACCGAATAGTATGCCAGGAATAATAAGTGATACTATTAAGTTTAGAGTATATAAAAATGGTATGGGTATTAAAGCTAACAAAAGCATTTGTATTGGTACATGAAAGCCATTATTTTGTATAAACCCCCAAACTTTTTTTAGACCTTGTGTTTTACTAATGCTTTCAGGTGAATTGGATCCTAACTGTTTTATAAATTCTTCTGAAGGATGAAAAAATAAAGCAATTGGAATTGTCACTAATAGTAGAATTGTTGATAGTATAAAGAAATTTAATGCTCTTTTAAAATAATTTTGGTCTTTAATATTTAGCATAATTAACCCTTTCTTTTTTGTTTTTTGAAACGAGTATCATGAGTTTCTTCCTGTCCCGATAATTAATAACTTTATAATAGAAAGTACTATATATTGAAGTGTATTTTATTTAAAAGTTCTATAAACATTTGAAGTACTGACATCTATCTTTTAATATTTGATATAACTCATTTTTACATAGCTCCTGTTTTTAAACAATACTGACAAATGAGTCATATTTTAAATTTTATAATTCTATTTATATTAATATGTTCGTAGATGACAAAAATTTCAGTACTAATACATATTAACGCTATTGATATAAATATAGTGTAATTGAATTTTGAAAACATTTTTATATTACTCGTTGATATGGTAAATGTATGAAAATCAGAACAGCCACAGTTTCCTAATTATACCTCCGGAAGCTATGGACCTAAAGAAAGTGAAAAATTACTTAGTGAAGACGGATTGAATTGGTGGAATAATTTGTAATATAAAAGACTTAAAGTTGTCGTCTTTTGAATAAGTAGTTGATCATTGATTAATATGTAATAATCAATGTTGTAAAGATTATAAAGGGAGGATACTTAATGGATTTTATTAATATTACAGGTGCTTCACAAAATAATTTGAAAAACATAGATGTAAATATCCCAAAACACTTAGTAACCGTATTTACAGGACGTTCTGGTTCAGGGAAATCATCTTTAGTGTTTAATACTATTGCTGCGGAATCTGAACAGCTACTAAATGAAAGTTATTCCAGTTATATCCAATTTCATTTAAATCAACAACCCAGACCGAAAGTAAAAAAAATTAAAAATCTTCCTGTAGCAATGACAATTAATCAGAAAAGATTCAATGGGAATTCTCGCTCTACGGTAGGAACAGTTTCGGATATATATGCCTCCGTTAGATTACTGTGGTCTAGAATAGGCGAACCGTTTGTTGGCTATTCAGATGCATATTCCTTCAATAGTCCTAAGGGCATGTGTAAAACTTGTGAAGGATTAGGATATATTGAAGACATTAACTTAGATGAATTGCTAGATTGGGATAAGTCTTTAAATGAAGGTGCAATAGACTTTCCTTCTTTTGGACCAGATAAAGAGCGTGGTAAAGCCTATCGAGATAGTGGTTTATTTGATAATAATAAAAAATTGAAAGACTATACAAAAGATGAATTAGAGTTATTTTTATATCAAGAGCCAATGACGTTAAAAAATCCTCCTAAAGAATGGAGAAAGTCAGCTAAATATGTAGGGCTAATACCTAGATTCAGTAGAATATTTTTAGGCGATAAAGAATTTAATAAGAAACGCTACGCCAAACATCTTAAAAATGTAGTAAATAATAAAATATGTCCCACATGTAAAGGTCAACGTTTAAACTCGAAAATATTAAGTTCTAAAATTATGAGTAAAAATATTTCTGATTTTACCCAAATGACAATTAAGGAAAATTTAGAGTTTCTTAATAAATTAGAGGATCCAACAGCTAAATATATTATTGATCCTCTCAAAAAGCAGTTAGAAGCACTAGAATATATTGGACTAAGTTATTTAACGCTTAACCGTGTCACAACGACATTATCAGGCGGTGAAGCGCAACGTCTTAAATTAATACGTCATTTAAATAGTTCTTTATCGGATTTGGTTTACATTATAGATGAACCAAGTGTTGGCTTGCATCCGGAAGATATAGCTAAAATCAATGAAATTTTAAAATCTTTAAAAGACAAAGGCAATACTGTGTTAATTGTTGAACATGATCCCGATGTTATTAAAGAAGGAGATTATATCATAGATATGGGGCCAGGTTCAGGAAAAAATGGTGGTGAAATCACATTTGAAGGAACATATAATGAATTACTATCTTCAAATACTTCGACAGGTAACGCATTACGTCACAAACATAATTTAAAAGAGAATATTCGTGAAGCGAACCATTTTTATAATATCGGTCCTGTGACACAAAACAATTTAAATAACGTAAAAACGTCTATACCTAAACACGTATTAACAGTCTTAACAGGCGTTGCTGGTTCAGGTAAGAGTACCCTCGTTAAAGCAGGTTTTGAAAATAATGACCATACCATCTTTATTGATCAAAAAGCAGTTCAAGGATCTAATAGATCTAATCTATTAACGTATTTAGGTGTTTTTGATAGCGTAAGAAGCTTTTTCAGTAAAGAAACAGGCTTAAATAAAGCTATGTTTAGTTATAACTCAAAAGGTGCCTGTCCAAATTGTGGTGGAAAGGGCTATATTAAAACGGAACTTGCTTTTATGGGTGATTTTTCACAGACATGTGAAGTTTGTCATGGTAAACGTTATAAACAAGAAGTATTAGATGCTACCATAGATGGGTATTCAATCGCCGATGTTCTCGATTTGACGGTTGACGAAGGTATTATTTTCTTTGATAAAAAGAATGATATTAAGTCAAAATTACAATCTGTAAGTAAAACAGGTTTGAATTATATGTCACTTGGACAACCTTTATCCACTTTGTCTGGTGGAGAGATTCAACGCGTGAAACTAGCACAACATTTAGATGAAGAGATAAAAAATAGTATTTTTATTTTTGACGAACCAACCACAGGCCTACATGAATCGGATATCCCTATATTGATGGAGTGTTTTGATGATTTAATTGATCAAAATAATACAGTTATTTTGATTGAACATAATTTATCGATTATGTGTGAAGCAGATTGGATCATCGATGTCGGTCCAGGCCCTGGGTTGGATGGCGGAAAGGTCCAATTTAGTGGAACACCTAAAAACTTTATTGATAGTTCAGAAACATTGACATCTAAACACTTGAAACGCTATATCAATCAGTAGAAATAGAAGAGTTGGATGCGTTTATATTTATTATATTCATTCAACTCTTTTCTTATCATAGATTCTTTCAATATAGAAATATTGAAAGAATTGTCTATCCAGTAGTTCCATCAAAAGTTGAGTATAAGTTAACAAACATAGGAAAAACACTCGATAAAGTAGTTTATGCAATTTGTGATTGGGGGGATGAATTTCTGGAAGAAATTTCTAAACAGAAAAATGCTAAAATTTAAATATATATGTAAAAGACGCCTCAACTTTGAACGAGTTATTCAAAGTAAGGCGTCTTTATCTATATGTTATTGTGGTTTTAAAATAACTTTAATAGTATTATCTTTTTTCTGAACAAAGATATCATAAGCTTCTTTTACATCTTCTAACGGCATAGTATGAGTGATAATTTCTGTTGGATTATTTATTTCACATACTTCTATATTTTTATATCCTTGATAAGTAACTGACTTCATACAATCATCCTCTTTTAGCAAATATGCCCCTGTTATTAAAATACAAACTCAAACGAGTAAATTAAGTAATTATTATTTTGTGTTAAATATACATAATTTACATATAAATCATGTGAATTTATTGAATATAATCATCTTTTTTTGAAAATAGTATCTATAACAAAAGGAGGATATTCCCCATTCATTCACCATCAAATTTATTTTCTTATACGCCTCACTATCTCAGAATATCAATGTAAATAATTTTTCTATTATTTACCCCAAAATAAAGTTTGAAAGTATATATATTAATATTACTCCAACAATGATTTTGAACCATATAGAAGAATTTGAAAAAATACAAGGAAAGAGAAAAACAGAAAATAATACATAATTTAACTTATCGGAAGTTATCTGTAACACAATTATTAGAAATGATATAATACAAAAGTCGTCGTTCACTTCTGTGCTGTATTTAGCATGGAAGGAGGTGACATCATGTTCAGTACACTATTTGTAACTATTATAGCTCCTATCATAGTAGGAGTTATACTCACGTTATTTTCTCATTGGCTGAATAATCGTGAAAAGTAATTTAGCGACGACATATAGCTAATACACCAAAAGAGCCCGATAACTATTCGCAGTAGTTATCGGGCTCGGTGTTTATCATGTTAGTACACTATTTGTTAATCAAATTATAACACTGGTTAGTAGAGGAATGCAAAATAGTTTATTGATTACTAACTAGTGAGTGATCTTTAATAAAGATACTATTTCACTAGAGGGAATGCCTATCTTAAACATTATAAAAGATTTATGAAGTTGAAGAACAAAATTGGAGATATTAAATATATTATCTTTTTGATATGTAAGTTTTTCTGATGGTGGAAAATAATAAGAATAATAATGTCTATAATCCTTCAAATAATCATGTAACTTTTCGTCATAATTAACAATGCTTTTTAAATAATTTTGTAACTCGTTATCTAATGAGTGAAATAAATCTTTATATCTATCTATTAAAATGATTTGCTGATTTGATACGAGCCTTCTATGCAAACCTTCATTTATTTTTAATAAGTCAACTAGATAATGTTCAATAAATTTTGGCGTATACATTAACTTAATATAATTTGAAAATATATCTTGAAACGAATCATGATTATTATAAAAAAAAGAATAAATATTTGATAAATATTTATTAAGGAAATCTTTTGTAACGTACGTAATTTTTGTTTTATGGTGCTCCTTAAAATTGAATGGTAAATCTACAAAAACCCTAAAAGCTTCTTTTTTAGAATACAATATGATACTTTCAATTTTATGTTTTTCATTAGTTATAAAGCTAAAAATGTAAGCAATATTAAGGGCATCTGAAATACATTTATCACTAGTTAAATTGTTTTTATACTCAAATTTTAGTGAATTCTCATATTGAAAGGTGATTTCGTTAAATCTAGTTCTTTTACGATTTATTTTACAAGCTGAAGAAAGACGAACTTCATTCAATGAAATTATTTCTTTCTTTAGATTAGCTTTATCGATAGAAATAGTATATTCATTATTTGTTTGATCCCTTTTAATATCAAATGGTATGTGATTTATATTTTCTTTTAGACCACTAAATTTAACACTTATGCTATCAAAAGTTTTAGGAATCTCTGTATGAGAAATAGATACCCAAATTTGAGTGAATAAATACTCATATTCGTTACTTCCTGGAAAATTTATAGTATGCCTCGATAAAATGCCGTTTCTAAGATACAATGTTTCTCCTTTTGCAGTAATAAATTGGCATTGGTTTATTCTTTCTTCATAATCCATATCAGTATTAAATAATAATTGATAATTACTACCATCACTTTTTAAAATTCCAGCTTCCTTAAAATCAGATATAATTAATGTTCCAGATATTTCAAAAGTATCAGTATTACTAATTTTTTTTAATTTCATTAATAAACTCCTTGCTTACCAATATAAAATAGTATTTATATTATATCATTTAATTTCAGAGTGTATGTGCTTTTAGAGTACACCCTAATCATACAAAATAAGTTGTTGAAATTATCGCAATTAGAACGTATGATTAGGGTGTATATTAATTATGGAGTGAAGATGAATGATTATAGGTTATGCGAGAGTATCATCGATAGATCAAAATTTAGAAAGACAATTGGATAATTTAAAGACGTTTGGTGTGGAGAAAATCTTTACAGAGAAACAGTCGGGAAAGTCAGTGGAAAATAGACCTGTATTTCAAGAAGCACTCAATTTTGTCAGAATGGGAGATCGATTCGTTGTGGAATCTATTGATCGTTTGGGACGTGATTATGATGAAATTATTGAAACTGTGAGTTATTTAAAAGAGAAAGACGTTCAGTTAATGATTACCAGCTTACCTATGATGAATGAAGTGATTGGCAATCCATTACTGGATAAGTTTATGAAAGATTTAATCGTTCAAATTTTAGCAATGGTTTCAGAACAAGAGAGAAATGAAAGTAAACGTCGACAAGCGCAAGGAATTCAAGTTGCGAAGGAAAAAGGCGTATATAAAGGGCGCCCCTTACTTTATTCACCAAATGCCAAAGACCCACAGAAACGTATTATTTATCATCGCGTGGTGGAAATGTTAGAAGAAGGGAAAGCAATTAGTAAGATTGCGAAAGAAGTTAATATCACAAGACAGACAGTTTATAGAATTAAGCATGATAAGGGATCATCTTGATAAATGGGTCGTCAATGCAAATAAGAGGCTCTCACAGAGTCTCAAAACTCATATTATATTATTGAAATGATCTTTTAATAATTATACAAGAAAAAAGAGAGTGCGAATTCGCACTCTCTTTTTGTGTAGTAATACTATTTAAATTTTTTATCAATAATGAACGTAATTTAGAAATAATATTTATTGGTATTTCAAGAATATATATATAATTATTTACTAAGTCCATTTAAAAAAATTTGAGAGAACTTGTTCATAAGTTTAATTCTTTCATTAATATTTTGTTCATGTGTAAAGGTAACAATTCCATTAACAGCGTTTGCTGCTATTTTACTAACAGCATTAACATCATTAATACACCATTCGCCATTTAAATTACCCTCCTTAAAAATTACATGATAAGCATCTATATATTTGTTTTCTAATTTATTCATTTTTTCATTAATGCTATTAGTTTTATAATATTCAGTGCAAAATTCAATTATTGCGTTTTGAAGTGGATAATAGTATTCGGTTGTTAAAGATAGTTCATTATATAAATAAAATTTTTCTCTATTAGTTTTACATTTGATTTGTTCCTTTTTCCACTGTTCTTGCCATTTAGATTCTTCTATATTTAAAATTTCTAAAAATAGATTTTCTTTTGTTTTAAAGTGATAATAAAGATTCCCTTTACTACTTTCTGATAATTTAACAATTTCTCCAGTAGTAGTGGCATTATATCCATTTTTTATAAATAATTCCTTTGCGACACCTAGTATTTTATCTTTCAAGTTCATCACGCCTTTAATGAGTATTAAGTACTATCAATGATAGCACAAAAAATTCAAAGAATAATTGTATAACACAATACAGCCATTTAAATTTCGCAAGATTTTTTGTTGTAATATGTAAAAAAATAGATTATAATCCTTATAGACCGGTCGAACGGTCTATAAGGATTGGAGGGAACTTAAATGATTTCATTTTTTACAAAAACTACTGATATGATGACATCAAAAAAAAGATGGACTGCACTAGTAGTATTAGCTGTTAGTTTGTTTGTTGTTACAATGGATATGACAATATTAATTATGGCTTTACCGGAATTAGTAAGAGAGTTAGAGCCTTCTGGTACCCAACAGTTATGGATAGTTGATATATACTCTCTTGTTTTAGCTGGCTTTATAATTCCATTGAGTGCCTTTGCTGATAAATGGGGAAGAAAAAAAGCATTATTAACTGGATTTGCTTTATTTGGCCTTGTTTCATTAGCTATATTTTTCGCAGAAAGTGCAGAGTTCGTAATAGCTATTCGATTTTTACTTGGTATTGCAGGTGCTTTAATAATGCCAACTACTCTTTCAATGATAAGAGTAATTTTTGAAAACCCTAAAGAAAGGGCCACTGCATTAGCTGTATGGTCAATCGTTTCATCGATAGGTGCTGTTTTTGGACCAATTATCGGAGGAGCTTTACTTGAGCAATTTTCATGGCACTCGGCATTTTTAATTAATGTACCGTTTGTGATAATAGCAGTTGTAGCAGGTTTATTTTTATTACCAGAGTCTAAGTTATCAAAAGAAAAGTCTCACTCGTGGGATATTCCTTCTACAATTTTATCAATTGCAGGCATGATTGGACTGGTATGGAGTATCAAAGAATTTTCAAAAGAAGGACTAGCAGATATTATTCCATGGGTTGTAATAGTATTAGCAATTACCATGATAGTGATATTTGTTAAACGTAATTTATCAAGTTCTGATCCAATGTTAGACGTAAGACTTTTTAAAAAGAGATCATTTTCAGCTGGTACAATTGCTGCATTTATGACAATGTTTGCAATGACATCTGTTTTGTTATTAGCTTCACAATGGTTACAGGTTGTGGAAGAACTTTCTCCTTTTAAAGCTGGCTTATACCTATTACCTATGGCAATAGGAGATATGGTGTTTGCACCAATTGCACCCGGATTAGCGGCGCGATTTGGACCGAAAATAGTGTTACCTTCCGGAATTGGAATTGCAGCCATTGGCATGTTTATTATGTATTTCTTTGGTCATCCATTATCATATTCTACAATGGCTTTAGCATTAATTTTAGTTGGAGCTGGTACGGCTTCACTAGCAGTTGCATCTGCTCTAATAATGTTAGAAACACCTACATCAAAAGCAGGTAATGCAGCTGCTGTTGAAGAGTCTATGTATGACCTTGGAAATGTTTTTGGTGTAGCAGTACTTGGTAGCCTATCTTCTATGCTTTATCGTGTATTTTTAGATATTTCATCTTTTTCATCAAAAGGTATAGTTGGAGATTTAGCTCATGTAGCTGAAGAATCTGTAGTGGGCGCTGTCGAAGTAGCTAAAGCTACGGGGATAAAACAGCTTGCAAACGAGGCTGTAACATCATTTAATGATGCTTTTGTAGCAACTGCTTTAGTAGGTGGGATTATCATGATTATCATTTCAATAGTTGTCTATTTGTTAATTCCCAAATCACTTGATATAACTAAACAAAAATAGTACTAAACATATATTTTTAGATATTGTAGATTAGTTTATTTTTAAAATTAGTAATAGTTAAAAAGTAGAACCATTAATTTTAAATGGTTCTACTTTTTTATTATTAAGTAAAATTATAAAAGACAATTTCTTAAATTAATAATATGATATACCTATATCTAATAATTTATTAGTATTAATAAACCTTGAAAGGATGATTAACTGATGAATAGAGCAGATATTTTTAAAATATTTGATGTAGAACTTAATATAACTATATTTTTAGGAGCACTAGTAGCAACTTTCATCTATTTTATAAGTTACATGAACAATGTAAATGAATTAATTACATTATGCTTAACATTAGCTTTTCCTGCATATTTATTAAAAATTAGCAGATCGTTCGAGGTTATTTTATTAGAGGAAAAAATAAAAAATAGTAAAATCAAAATCTGTGACAAAGATAGAATTGAACGAGAGATACTGGTGAAAAAGAACCTAATAGATGAACTATTGTTTCCTAATAGAGTTATTAAAAAATATACACTGACAATTTTAATTTACAGTATAGGTATTATTATTCTTTTACTACTTTGTAATATGTTAAGTTATGGAATTGGTGAAAATGTCAATTTTATCTGGAGATTACTAGCTTGTTATGTAACGAGTGTCACAGTGATTATAGTTGCCTTGATTATAATGATAATGATATTTGATCTTATAATTGGATTACTATTAAATTTTCAAATATTTTTAAAAAATAAAAAGTATGATGACTTTTTATAATTATTCGATTTATATAATGAAAAATTAAATGATTAAACATAGAAACCTCAAAACAAACCATATTTAATAGAGTTTATGGCGCCTTATACAAATAAAGGCTATGCTGTTAAAGAATTATGTAGCTATCTTCAGATTAATATGGATGATGTTTATACTATTGGCGATAGAAAATTGATTTACCTATGTTTAATACCCTAGATAATTCTTCTGATAATTTAGTTTTTGTTAGAGTTTAACATAACTGATGATTATGGGTAGTATCTTTGTATAACTTATTCATTTCTTTGATATAGTGTTTCTTCAATTTCAGCTATTTTTTCTAATATATTTTTAATATCGATTTTTGAAAATTCATCAATATGATTACCTTTTTTAAATTAATTACTTCAAATACTTTTTATATTCTGTATAACTATAAGGATCTTTCAATTTTTTACCATTTACATAAACAGTTGGCGCCTCTTTAACTTTTTTATCTTTATAAAGTTTTATATCTTTCTGAGCATCTTTCCAAGATTGACTATTTTTAGTTTTATAGTCTTTTTTAATTTTTTTTGCTTTTTTATCACTAATATTGAGTTTATCAATTTGTCGGTCAATTAATTGTTCAGTTAACCATTCATTTTCATGATTAGGTTGTTTTGAAAAAATTAAT
The DNA here is from genome assembly GCF_001835895.1 of Staphylococcus sp. HMSC034C12. NCBI lineage: Bacteria > Bacillati > Bacillota > Bacilli > Caryophanales > Staphylococcaceae > Staphylococcus > Staphylococcus sp. HMSC034C12. Next base: position 126,335 of record NZ_KV826307.1, read on the forward strand.
TTTTGAAATTCTAAATAACGGTTAGGGGCAATATTTTGAACTACATGACCAGCTCTAGATTCTTTGATTGCATCTTTACCTAAGAATGCCATATTTACAAATTTATAATCAGCCTTATCTTTATCAAGATAATCTTTTTGTAATTTAAGCACAATATTAGTTTCTACTTTTTTACAATAAGGGCACTTGTAGTATCCATAAATAATTATTTTCTTTTTGAGCATCCTACTAAAATAAAAACAAGACATATTATTAAAATTACGTTACTCTTTTTCATATTTTTTCTCCCACAAAATATATAGCACATCAAATATTTTAATATTTGATGTGCTATAGTTTAATCTTATATATTCATTATAATATTAAAGTATAAATATAAAGAATATAAGAACAACTACTATATTAATAGGTAACAATGTGAAGCACATTTTTTTTGCTTTTTCCTGTAGTGAGTATTCTTTACTTAAATCACGTTCAATAAAAAATGTACTTCCAATTAAGATAATAAATAATAAAATATAAAGTAAAAGACTTTTAATCACTAAGTTTGTCATTGGAATTGCAAAAATAAATAAGATAGTTGCTTGACTTATAGTGAAAAAATATTTATCTATTAATTTTTTCATCTTTTCACCTACGCATGATTACAAGCAATAGATTCTCCAGCATATAACGCTCCCATTCCTGCTGCGACTCCCCAGCCAACAGGTCCGCTAACTCCTAATGTTACCATTGCTCTTGATGTAGCTGTAGTATGAGCAAAACCAGTTACAGTTATAGCATCGCAAGCATCTCTATTACTCGTACTTGTACTATTTTTTTGTTGTTTTTCAACTTCTTTTTTAAAAGCTACTAAATTTTCTTTCGCTTTTTTACCATTTTTTCCTTGCATAGTTTTATTATATTGATTCACATAGTTCTCAACATCATTAACTGTAACATCTAAACTAGAATTGCTTAGTTCATTCTTTAAATATTCTTTATCAATAATTTGTAATTCACCATTATCATTTCTTTCGAGATTATCATAAATAATATTGGCTATATTTTGATTGATTTTGTAATCTTCTTGATTAGCCTCCTAATATTTTTATATTTAAACCTTAACAAAAAATCATATTCTATTTAAACATCTAATTTACATTTTTTATTATTTATTTATAAAATTTTATAATGGTGGCTAGCAATTAGCCACTATTTTTTCGTGAGAAAAAATCCTAAGGGACTTGGAGATGTTCCCCCAACAAGCCGGAGACACTACCATGTATGTGGCTAGAAAAGCCAGTACTCCAAACCACTATATTACTTAAATAACCTTTGCATGTTTTATATGCTTAGGTTACGTTAAGTAATAACTTTCGAAGAAAGCGTGGTGAGAATGAATGAGTGAACGAGATACATTTGTGGTTAGCGACGATACTCTTAGGAAAAACCGAAAACCTAACCGCAAGGAGCCACAAGGGAGAAGTCGAGAGAAAACGCCTAATTGATTAAATAAAAGTAGAGATATGAGAGAAGTTCAAAGTGAAAAGTACGATCAAGATTTAGAATATAATCGAAAAGAATTTTTAAAACAACTTGAAAAAGATTGGTAAGAATAAAGAAAAGCTTAAAAAAGGAGAATTTTAAATGAATTTAAAGAAATTTTTTGTGTTAATAATGGTTTCTCTTTTATTTTTTTCATTAACTGCTTGTGGTAACTCTACAGAAAAATCAAAAAATCAAACTTCTAATAAAAATGAACTACCAGCAATACCTAAACAAGTATTTTCATCTAGTAAAATTAATGAAAATATCAGTAAAAAAGAAATTAAAAAGAGTGTTTCAAAATATTTAGATATAAATCATGCTTTAATTGAAAATATTGAAAGTTTAAGTAATAAAGATAACTTAAATAAAAATGAGTTAAAAAAATTAAATTCATTAACTGAAATGAATGATAAAAATGATAGTAATTTTTCTAACTTTATTCAAAACACTAATTTACCAAATGGATATAAAGATGGAGTGTTTAAAACTAAAGATTATATAACAACTGCTAATCAGTACTTAAAAAAATTGAATACACAAATACAAAAAGTAAATAAAAATTCTAATTCAGATAATCTATCTATAAAAGATATTGATGAAATAAATTCAATTAATGAACAATATAAAAAAGACGTAAATGGAAAAAAACAAAAAGAAGTAGAAACATTTTTAAAAGATAAAAATATAAAAACTAAAGCATTTAACTAATAAAATACTTAGTTGATTTTTGAGTGATTAAAATTTTATACACGAATGTGATCATAAAGTTTTAGAACGAATTTGCGTCCACCTTTTATTTTTTATATAAATAGTCACCAATAAATTCTACTAAAAAATGAATAATTGTACCTAAAATAATAGCTAATAAACAAAGTAAGATAATACTATATTTGTCGCTTAGTGAAAATAAAGAATACAATAAAATCAAAATTACAACTAATGTTGTTTTAAAAGTGTTTTTGAAAGTCTTTTTATTTATTTTCCTCATCTCCTTCTCTAAATTTAAATTAACAAAAAATAATATTTACATAAATGAATTTTTTTTATTATCAGTCTATAAAAGTTCTATATTCAATAAAAAGAAGAATCAAAAACCAACCATTAGTATTATTCTAATGGCTATTATCTTGGTCATTTAGGCTATTTAATGTTTATTTTACTAACAGAATAAATCTATATAATATTAACTAATAAAAATAGATAATAAAGTGTCAGATCAATGGTATATAAAGGAGGAATAAACAGTAGTAAAGAAAAGACTTAAACGCTGTTAAATCAATGTTTAAACCTTTTAATTTGTTTGACATAATCAGTGATTTATAGGAAGTTATTTCGTATATTATATATATTTTAAGCCTGTTGTTGAGACATTTATTGAAAATATAGCTTATAATGAAACCAAATTAATAAACATTAATAGCTATATTTTTATTTATTAATTTGATGATTTGAAACTATGAGTGGCTAGTAAAGATGAAAAAGTACTCTTAAACTTTGATGTTATAGGTTTTTTACGTTTTTTATGCTTTTTTGTTTCTGTGGGAATGATAGCGCTCAACCGACATGGTTGACCACTTTTCATACTAACTTTTAAGTTTGTATATAAATGGACAGTGTCTAAAAAATTATTCACTGGTTTTGTTCAAATTTTAGTTGGTGTACTTAAAATACAGTTATTTGACTCATATTTGCGTTTTAAGAGCTTATATAAAATTACCTCTAAATCTTTGAAATACCCCTTAAATTTAAAAATAAAGGTATTTAAAAATGAAAAAAGCTACTAGTGAAATCAAGCAAATCGTGAAGAATTGGAAAAAGAAAAGAAGGTTAATCAAACTCGCCACATTAAAGAAATGTATCTCTAAATAAAGTAAGAATCGATGAGTGGGTATGCAGACTTATCGATTCTTTTATATGCTTTCAAAGGGTTGGAGTCTCTTTGAAATAGTATTAAGCTCATTAAAAAGGTGCATCTCCCTGAGGAGAGACGCACCTTTTTTTGTCCGTAAGGGTTTAGAAGAGTTGTTTGTCTTTAGGGAAGACATCGTCGCCTAGTGCGCGTTGTGCTAGGATGTTCAAGTAGTTCCATGGACGGTTAAAGTCTGGTTGGAAGAAGAAGTCGACTAATGCGAGTTCTTCTAATGTCCAGCCTGCATTGACTGCAACCGATAGTGTGTTGATAGATTCTACTAAGTCTTCCGTACTCATAATTTGTCCGCCCAGAATGCGATGTGTATCTTCATCGAACATGATTTTAAGATGAACTGTTGTATCGTCTTGACGGAATTTAGGACGCACAGGTACTTCGATATATTTTGCTCCTAAGTTGCCGTCGTAACTGTCTTTTTCTGTTTCATGTACGCCTGTTTGACCGAATTTGTAATCGAATAAAGAAAGACCAGATGTGCCTGAAACGCGTGGCATCTTCATGTCTTTGCCTGCCATGTTGCGTGCTGCTACGTAACCTTGACGACGAGAGTTAGTTGCAAGTGCAATATAGCGGTCTTCGTTGATAGGCGCAAATGGAATAAGCGTTGCGTCGCCACTTGCATAAACGTCTTTTTCTGATGTTTCTAAGCGGTCGTTGATTTTGATAATGCCTTTTTTACCGAGTTCAACTTTGCCGTCTAACCATTCTGTTGCAGGTTTAACGCCGACAGCAAATAATACTGTATCTGCTTCGTATTCGCCGTCATCTGTGACTACGGCTGTGACATTGTTGTTATCGTCTGCTTTCAAGGCTTTAACGCTCGCATTTCCTTTGAATTTTAAGCCGTGTTCGGCAATGTTTTTCTCTAAAATATCTGTAAATTCTTTATCTAAATAAGTGTTGATAATACGATCGTGGTCATCCATAAGTGTTGTATCGATGCCGGCTTTGGTAAAGGCTTCGGCTGCTTCGATACCGATATAACCGCCGCCGACTACAATGGCTTTCTTCGCATGTTGCATGCGTTCTTTGATTTTGCCGGCCCATTCTTCACCACGCATAAATAAGACATTATTGTACTCGTTGATGCCATTGATTGGTAGTTCGTTTGGTACAGCGCCTGGGCTTAAGAATAATTTATCATAAGAGACTTCTGAAGTGTTGCCATCTTTTTTAATAGTCACGGTTTTATTTTGAGTATCTAAATCCGTTACCGTTGTTTGAAGATGCAAGTTCACGCCTTGTTCTTTTAACGATTCTGCATCTGCATAATGCAAGGATTGTAATGATGGTGCAACATCTTCTAAATAACTTTGAATACCACAAGATAAGAATGAAGGTGTCTCGGCACTTTCAAATACTTCGATTTCCGCCTCTGGATCTGATATTAATAATGTTTCTATTGCAGCATAGCCTGCATGTGATGTTCCGACTACTACGTATTTCATAATAGTGAAGTCCTCCTTTGGTTGAGCATTTCCGCTCTTCTTTATCTATTTTAAAAGTTGATTTAATTTTCTTCACATTTGTATTTACCCTTCAGAAGGCGTTTTATTCAGTAGAGTAGGGTAATATAGGCAGTGTTAATAAAATTGTTATAATTGTGATCGTTTTAGGATATTTGTTGTTTATTTTATTAACAGAATAAAGATACAAATTGAGAATATTCGTTTTAATATAGATAATACAAATAAGATTAATCAAATAACAACTAACGATTTTACTTTATTATTCTAATCACTTATTTGAGAAATAGGAGTTTTTTTAATGAAGAAAAACAAAAAAGTAACCATTAATACTACTTTTCATGTAATTAACTGTATAATGATCTTTATCGTAGCCGCATTGTTAAAAAAATATGTTTTATCAAACACCATGATATTTTAGGTACGATACTTTATACAATAATTATGCTAATAAGCGCAGTAGTAATATACAATGTTCATTTATACTTTTTAAAAAAATTAAAAAAATAATTCATGAAGAATGCTCTTTTTTGTTAATTTATACTGTAAAATTAACTTTGAAGTATGTATAGGTATACAAAATTATCATAAAAGTCTAAAAAAAATAGACGAATTAAATTGCCCGTTTTTTATGCATGTAAGACTAAATAAAGATACAAAATGTACGTCAATGAGAATAAATGAAAACTTATAATCAAGATAAGAAGAAACTCGTTTCACTCGTTTTAAAAAACAAGAGAAAAAGGAGTAGATCATGTTAAAAATCAAAGACGAAAATTATTTCAAAAGATCACTAAAAATATTCATAATAGCAACAAGTCTTTTATTACTAAGTTTCACTCTATCAATTATATTCAATCCATCATTTGAAACATTTAAAAATATATCAAATAAAGTACCTTCTAGTCTTGATAATGCACAAGGTTTAAATAAACTATGGCAATATATATTAAATAATGCCATCCGAGTCCCATTTCAAATGTTTATCTTTTCTTTAATCCCAATACCATTTCTATATTTTTTAAATATAGTTTCCACAAGTATAATTACAGGAATTGCATTTGGTTTCGCAATCCATTTTGATTTTAATAAAGGTCTTCTTATGGTTTTATCTTCTATACCACATGCAATAATTGAAACATTCGCAATGTGTTTTGTTATCAGTGGTTTATATAAATTAAATAAAACAATCATTAGAAAAATAAGTAATCTTTTTAGAAAGAATAAAAAACAGAATTTTTCGTTTGTATTAGCTTTTAGTAATTTACTTAAAATATATTTTCTAATTGCTTTGCCTTTATACATACTCGCAGCATTTTTAGAGACATACTTTACAGATTTTATTTATAACTTATTTACCTAACATCAATGTTGCTTTATTCCAATTGTTTTATTTTGGAGGCTAGTAAATGATACCTGTCATAAGACAATTTATTTCATTTTTTTTAATTTTAGTAACCTATGGATTAATACACAGAGGCTACATGAATATTAGTTGGGATATTCTAATAATCATGTGTGGGATATTTTTCGGTTTTCTCGTTATGTTTTATTTTTCAGTTTATAAAAGTTCAGAATTCAGTAAAAGAAAAATAAAAATAATAGCCTATATCAGTTCTATGTTAACGATTATTATTATTTTTATCCTGGGACATTTAACATGGATCTTATTAACAAAATAAATTTCAGTAAAATAGCTCACACTATGCCGACATTCGTCTACAAGTTTAGTTAAGAGTTCTTCTCAACTTCAATAAATTTTCTCGGCATAAATGCGTGTCTAATCTTTTTTAGAATGACTAATCAAAAAATAATCTAAAAAATCACAAACCAAAATTAAAAAAATAAAAAAGCCTAAATACTTTCTCACAAATCGAGAGAGTATTTAGGCTTTTTGAATTAATAAATTTCTTACTTCTTATGTTTATTTAACAATTAGTACTGGGACAGAACTTCTTTTAGCAATCTTATGTGTAACATCTCCTAAAACATGTTTAATATTCAAATCGACTCTATGATTACTCATAATTACTAAATCAAATTCACCATTATTTATATCTTTAGAAGTAATTTTTTCTAAGATTGTATCTTTAATATGCCCAAAATCTACATCTATTTTATATTGAATATCTCTTTTTTCTAATTCACGTAAAAATGGAGTGAGTTTTTTTTCTTTTTCTCTAATAATATCTTCTTTATGCTTATTATAATACTTGACACTAATTGCAAGATCATTTTCTGTTACAACGTGATAAATTACAACAACTGAATCTTCATCGGTGACTTTTTCTAAATAGTCAGGGATAGCACTAAAATCATTTTCGAAATCATAGGGTAATAATATATTTTTGAACATCTACACCAGCCTCCTATTACTTATTATTTAGATGTCTATTACTTATATATACCCTAAATATATATGCTTATTCTGGTTCTGTTATAAAGTAAAAAATATAGCTAACCACTATTTGAAATTTTAAGATACTTTTTTAGAGCATTTAGAGAGATTTATAGAATAATAAACAGGTTAAAAAGTAATAGGAAAAATAGGATTTGGATAAAAAAATCAATCCTATTTATAGCATTGACGTCGACTGAAGCCTATGAAATCAACTAAAATAATAGTATTCAGACAATTTAAAGTGGTCTTGTAACAATTGTAAATAGTATGCAATATTAGAGGTTATAGTATCGATAAATTCTTATTCAATATTAACTATAAGTATTGTTATATCAGCGTTTATGATAATTTTAAAAAGAGCACTTAATTAAAAGAAAATAGAGATATAGATGTATTCTAATATTGATTGGACCATTTCAATTAATATTATTAAATAAGCAGTTAACATAAGTGATAATTATCAGAAGTTCCGTCACTATAAAACTAATTATTATCCATTTTTATCCTTTCTTTAAGATTGAGAGATAGTAAAAAAGTTAACTACACTTGTAGCTAACTTTTTTTGTTCGAAGAAAATAAAAATGCACCTAAGAATAATAAAGGAAAAATAACGAATAAACGAGTAATAAAAAAGTTGGTAGGTAAAAATATATAAATAATAAAAGATAATATGAAACAAAGAAAATATATTTTTTTATTTGTACTCATGTCATCACATCTCCAGTATTATTGTATTATAACTTTTTTAATTGTTCTTTAGGTTGCCAATCTCTGCTATTAGTTCAGAACATTATCTAAAGATTGCTACCAATCTAAAAATATAATACTAATGTAGGAGGCTAATAGATAAATGATAACTTTTATATACCAACTTATTTTATTTTTTATAATTATAGGAACGTATGCTTTAATGCGTGGAGGATATATGGATATTGAATGGAATTTTTTATTATCTATGTATGGCATGTTCGTTGGATACTTGGTAATGTTCTATTTTTCGATTTATACTAATACTGACTTTAGTAGAAGAACAATAAAAATAATAGCAACAATCAGTATTATTTTAATGACTATTATCTTAGTTATTTTAGGACATTTGTTGTTTATTTTATTAACAGAATAAAGATACAAAAGGGCTTTTCTAGACATGAATATATAATCTACTTTTTATTTTTATATAGATAATTACCAATAAATTCTACTAAAAAATGAATAATTGTACCTAAAATAATAGCTGATAAACAAAGTAAGGTGATACTATAATTGTCGCTTAATGAAAATAAAAAATACAATAAAATCAAAACTCCAACTAATGTTATTTTAAAAGTCTTTTTATCTACTTTTGCCATCTCCTTTTCTAAGTTTAAGTTAACAATAAATAATATTTATTATCATTTATGATTATCAAAAGTTATGTTAATGGAATAAATTAATAAACTTTTCATTAATAGAACAATAATATAGATGTCATACAGCTGAGACGTTTGATCGTCTCAGCTTTTTGCATAATAAAAGAGCAGTTATAATCGATTGTTATTATGACAAATGTAATAGTTAAAATCACACACAGAATGTGCTTAACACGTCATATCACATATTTAAAAGGAAGTGAGTGACTTAATAAATATATTCAAGATAAGTTATAACTACAGATTATTTCATTTGTATATTTATATCATTTTGTCGATCATTTCATAATGTGTAAGATAGATATATTTTGAAGTAATTAAGTAAAAAATAAACAAATTTTTCAATTTAATTTAAAAATTTAAAAAATTCCGTGAAATATATTTCGTTTTTTAGTAAACTGTCTACTAAGGAAGAAAGTAAGTAGTGAGATATTGTTTGATTTGAAGCCATACCTCACATCTAAATTAAATATAAGGAGATGACAGTAGATTATGGATTTATTAATTGGTACGTTGTTTTTAGTTTTAGTCTTAGTGATTTTTACGTTATTTACATATAAAGCACCTAGTGGTATGCGTGCAATGGGAGCTTTAGCCAACGCAGCTATTGCGACATTTTTAGTAGAAGCTTTTAACAAATATGTAGGTGGAGAAGTATTTGGTATTAAATTTTTAGAACAACTAGGTGACGCTGCGGGAGGTCTTGGTGGTGTCGCTGCTGCTGGGTTAACTGCCTTAGCTATTGGTGTTTCACCTGTGTATGCATTAGTTATCGGAGCTGCTTGTGGTGGCTTAGACTTACTTCCAGGCTTCTTTGCTGGATATATTGTAGGTTATCTTATGAAATATACAGAAAAATATGTTCCAGATGGTGTGGATCTTATTGGTTCAATCGTTCTTCTTGCACCACTTGCACGTTTAATTGCGACGGGTTTAACGCCAGTAGTGAATAATACATTACTAAAAATTGGTGACATTATTAAAAGTAGTACGGACACAAATCCAATTATTATGGGGATTATTCTTGGAGGCATTATTACTGTTGTAGGTACAGCACCGTTAAGTTCAATGGCTTTAACCGCATTACTTGGTTTAACTGGCGTGCCAATGGCCATTGGTGCTATGGCTGCATTTAGTTCGGCATTTATGAATGGTACGCTGTTCCATCGTTTAAAATTAGGAGATCGTAAGTCAACGATTTCAGTAAGTATTGAACCGTTATCTCAAGCTGATATTGTCTCTGCTAATCCGATACCAGTGTATGTGACAAACTTCTTTGGAGGAGCTGTTGCAGGTTTAATTATCGCTTTATCTGGTATGATCAATGATGCGACAGGTACAGCAACACCCATTGCAGGATTCTTAGTGATGTTTGGTTTTAATAGTCCAATGAAAGTGATTATCTATGGTGTTGTAATGGCAATTGTGGGTGGTTTAGCAGGTTTTCTTGGTTCTCTTGTATTCAAAAAATATCCGATTGTTACAAAACAAGATATGATAGATCGTGAAGCAAAAAGAAAAGTTAAAACAGCATAAATATGAGTGACTTCTTTGTCAAAATATGGCAAAGAAGTTTTTTGTTGTATGTTTTAAATTTTCTATCTTATGTTTTTTGTGTAATAATATAATAAAAAGTTACACATATTGTAACGTTCATACACATCATGTGTATTGAATTTTAAATGCTAAATCTCTGACAAAGGAGTGGGCTAAGATGCAAAATTTAAGAAATAGAAATTTTTTAACATTACTTGATTTTTCAAAAAAAGAAATGGAATTCTTACTTAATCTCTCTGAAGATTTAAAACGTGCAAAATATGCTGGTATTGAACAACAAAAACTTAAAGGTAAAAATATCGCTTTAATTTTCGAAAAAAATTCTACACGCACACGTTGTGCGTTTGAAACAGCAGCTTATGATCAAGGTGCTCATGTGACGTATCTTGGGCCTACAGGTACACAAATGGGAGTAAAAGAAACGGCTAAAGATACGGCTCGTGTTTTAGGTGGTATGTATGACGGTATCGAATATCGCGGATTTTCTCAACGTACTATTGAAGAAATTGCAGAATATGCTGGTGTTCCGGTTTGGAATGGTTTAACGAATGAAGATCATCCAACACAAGTGCTTGCTGATTTTTTAACTGCAAAAGAAGTATTAAAAAAACCTTATGAAGACATTCATTTCACATATATTGGTGATGGACGCAATAATATGGCAAATGCATTGATGCAAGGCGCAGCTATTATGGGAATGACATTCCATCTTGTGTGTCCGAAAGAGTTAAGACCTAAAGATGAGTTACTAAAAACATGTCAGTCATTGGCTGATAAAAACGGCGGTACTATTTTAGTGACTGACAATATTGACCAAGGGGTGAAAGGATCGGATGTGATTGCTACAGATGTGTGGGTATCGATGGGTGAACCTGACGATACTTGGGAAGAACGTATTAAATTATTAGAACCTTATCGTGTAACAAAAGAATTAATAGAAAAAACAGGCAATCCACATACCATTTTTGAACACTGTTTACCTGCTTTCCATAATGCAGAAACAGAAATTGGTAAACAAATTAAAGAAAAATATGGTTTGAATGAAATGGAAGTCACAGATGAGGTCTTCGAAAGTGATCGTTCTGTTGTCTTTCAAGAAGCCGAAAACAGAGCACATACGATTAAAGCAGTAATGGTGGCAACTTTAGGCGAATAGAGAAAAAGGGGGACCTATGGATGTCTAAAATCGTAGTCGCATTAGGTGGTAATGCTTTAGGAGAATCACCGAAAGAACAATTAGAGCTTGTAAAAGGAACAGCTAAATCATTAGTTGGTTTAATAAACAAAGGATATGAAGTTGTCATTAGTCATGGGAATGGACCACAAGTGGGAAGTATTAATTTAGGGTTAAATTATGCAGCGGAACATGAACAAGGCCCACCTTTCCCATTCCCTGAATGTGGCGCAATGAGTCAGGCGTATATCGGCTATCAAATGCAAGAAAGCTTACTTAACGAACTCCATACTTTAGGTATCAATAAAGAAGTTGTAACACTCGTAACACAAGTCGAAGTAGCGAGCGATGATCCAGCGTTTCAACATCCAACGAAACCTATTGGCTTATTTTATACAGAAGAACAAGCAGATAAAATGAGACAAGAAAAAGGATATACATTTATGGAGGATGCAGGACGTGGGTATCGTCGCGTTGTGCCTTCTCCTCAACCTATTAATATTGTTGAACTTGATAGTATTGAAACACTCATTAAACATGGCACGCTTGTCATTGCAGCTGGTGGTGGCGGTATCCCAGTTGTTAAGGAACAAAGTGGTCGTTATCAAGGTGTCGATGCAGTCATTGATAAAGATAAGACAAGTGCATTACTTGCAGCTCATTTACAATCGGATCAATTAATTATTTTAACAGCTGTTGATTATGTTTATATTAATTACGGAAAAGACAATCAAGAAGGACTAGGTGACGTCACAGTCGATGATATGAAAGGATATATTGCCGATAATCAATTTGCGAAAGGCAGTATGTTGCCAAAAGTAGAAGCAGCTCTTCAATTTATTGAAAAGAATCCCAAAGGTAGTGTGTTGATTACTTCTTTATCAGGTTTAAATGATGCGCTAGAAGGTAAAATTGGTACACGTATTACAAAATAAATAGTTATATTAAATCGCTTGAGCCTAATATATGTATTTTACATATGTAGGCTCAAGTTTTTTTATGAGTTACTCAAATATCTAATAGTTACAAGTTCTACTTCGGATTGTCTGAGGTTATATTCATAGACCATTTCATTTTAAAACATCCTTTGATTTAATCAAAGAATAATGTAAACTTATTATTATATAAAGTTTACAATTATGAGTTTTATTAGTGTATTTTAAAAGATAGGAGTGACAAACATCATGACATTAAATCTAGCAGAACGTGTATTGAATGGAGAAGCGTTAACTAAAGAAGAGTGTCTAAGTCTATTTCAAGACGAAACGATTGATACGTTTGAATTATTAAATGAAGCCTATATAGTAAGAAAACATTATTACGGTAAAAAAGTAAAACTGAATATGATTTTAAACGCGAAAAGTGGCATATGTCCGGAAGATTGTGGTTACTGTGGTCAATCTGTCAAAATGAAAGAAAAACAACGTTATGCTTTAGTGGACCAAGAACAAATTAAAGCAGGGGCACAAGTCGCGACAGACCATAAAATTGGAACGTATTGTATTGTAATGAGTGGACGTGGTCCTTCGAATAAAGAAGTAAATCATATTTGTGATACGGTAGAAGATATTAAAGCTATTCATCCACAACTTAAAATTTGTGCGTGTTTAGGTTTAGTCGATGATGAACAAGCGACACAATTAAAAGAAGCCGGTGTTGATCGCTATAATCATAATTTAAATACAAGTGAACGTTACCATGAGGAAGTTGTTTCAACACATACATATGAAGATAGAGTGAATACGGTTGAAATTATGAAAGAACATAATATTTCACCATGTTCTGGTGTGATTTGTGGCATGGGAGAAACAGATGAAGATATTATCGATATGGCATTTGCGTTAAAAGAGATTGATGCAGACAGTATTCCAGTAAACTTCTTACATCCGATTAAAGGTACCAAGTTTGGTGGGTTAGACTTGTTATCTCCAACAAAGTGTCTACGTATCTTAGCTCTGTTTCGATTGATTAATCCTACTAAAGAAATTCGAATTGCGGGTGGTCGTGAAGTCAATTTACGTTCACTTCAAGCAACTGCACTTCAAGCAGCCAATTCTATCTTTGTAGGCGATTATTTAGTAACAGGCGGACAACCTAATGAGCTTGATTACCAAATGATTGAAGATATGGGATTTGAGATAGACGGGTAGTGAACATATTATAAAACACCTTCTAGCAGTTTTGGTTAGAAGGTGTTTTATTTAATATCTATTTTTCAGTATTTTTTCTTGCTTTATACGCATGAGTTGCTGCTGCACTTGCATTTTGAGAAGCTTCTGCGGCATTTTCATTGGCTGCTCTAGCGCTATGTGCCGCTCTTTCTGCCCATATTGCAGATGCTTGGGAATTGGATGCTGCTAATTCTGACGCGTATTTTGCTGCTTTAGCATCTACACTTGTTTGAGTAACAGTAGAAAGAATTTGTTGTTGTTGCCCTTCCATACGTGCTTGATGTGATTCTGTTTCATATAAATTAATGGCTTCTTTTAAAGTATCAGCGCGTTGGTTATAAAGATAACTAAACATTGAACGTAAAGAATGAATGTGAGTATAAGCTTTTGGAATACGTTGTTGGGCTTTAGAAGCTGCTACAGTGTGGTGTATATCAGTTAATGTGTGTTGATGACGTTGAATATTATGTTGATGCTGTTGAATATCGGGTTGATCTTTAAGCTCTTTTTCAGCTTTTTTATATCCTTTCGATTTAGTAATTGATTTGTTTTCAGGTCTGATATTTTTATTTTTGACGAACCAGACGATAAGTAAAATGAGTCCAATCATCATAAGGCTAGTTGAGTGATAGATAAACAATGATATGAGTATCATCACAAGACTCGGTAATAATAGCATTAACATGGTTTTCTTTTTAACTTGTTTTAATATTAAGTGTTTTATCTCTTTTTCTTCTTGACGAATAAGTCTATCTTGAGATTTTTCTTGATCGTGCGCTTTAATTAATAATGCGATATCTGACATTAATTGTTCTTTTGTTTGATACATATATTGACTACTCCTTACTCCATATTGAAATCTGAAAATTTAACTTGTGTAACGTCTTTATCTTTAGGTGAGAGGTCGACGAGTTTTTGATCTTTATTATCTAATTTAATCATTGTATATTTATAATCCTCATCATCTGCATCATCTCCTCTAAGTGTTGAAGGATCCGCTGTAAAGGTTCCAATATACTCTACATTTTTAGTGGGATATTGAGATTGACCTGTTTCAACGTTAGTGTAGAACATAAAACTATCTTTATTGGTAGCAGATTTATCCATAGCCTTGCTAATATCATTTTGAAAATCTTTTTTAGAAATCTTACTTGTAGAAAGTAGTGTGAATAAAGGTTCTCCGTTATCCGTGGTTAATTCAATATAACTTTTAACATCTCGGTAAGGTGTTTCCTCATAGTCAACATTTTTACTATCTAAGGTTTTTTTAACTTCGTTGGTATCTAATTTACTAATTAAGCTAGGTGGAATTTCTAAAGAATCATCGAATGCAATCATTTTCATCTTGCCGGCTTTCGTGAGGTATATCCAATCTACTTTTGATTCTCCATTGGAATTACTTACGGTATATAAAAGGTGTTCCTTTTTATCATTAATAATATCTTTAATAGAAATATCTTTTTTATGTTCGATACTTTGGCTACATCCTGTCAGTGAAAAAGTGAATATTGCTAAGCTCATTATGATGAGGAAAGGTTTGAATTTTTTCATAGTAACAGCTCCTTAATAAAATTTTTAAAATGAACATGTAGGATGTATATATTACAACCTACATGTTATGAGGTCATACTTCATTTCTTAGATAAATCATTTGTAGTTTGATAAGTTCTACGGTGAATTGTTTTAATAGATGATCAGGAGAAATCAATCGTAACGAGCGATGATATTGAAAACACAAGTCAATTGCTTCATTAGGATTTAAATTCATTTGAACGTCATATGTTTTATCGTTTTTATTTAAAATTTTAATGTCATCACGTATTTTTAACGTTTCGTATAGCTTAAATGTCACTTCATATGTCACTTGAACACGTAAGTCATCTTGATGTGAATATTTAGGAGAACGTTTAATAAAGTAGCTATTTTTACTTTGTTCAAATTGAATTTGTAACTCAAGATCTGAGTGCAGCGTTGATTCATATAGATAATGTCGAATATTATCTATATCTCGTTGAATCGTTCTAGGATTCACATTAAATTCTGTTGCAAGTTCTAATTTGTTGACTGTTTCATTTTTTAATAATTTATCGTAGATATTTAATACTCTAAATGCTTGTTCCATAGGCGAAAGCTTCCTTTCACAAAACCTAAATTTATTATAAGAAACGACCTTAGACATGATAGGTCATTTCTTTAAAAGTTTTTATTTTATAAAAATTGTATTTTTCGCTTTAAATGGCGTACTATTTAAATTTGAAAATTTAAGTTAGTTATATCGTGTCTAACCTAGTCATTTCCCAGGACATATGAATAAAGAATGAACCATTCTATTAATTCAGATGGATTAGTCGATATGAGTTTTAAATAAGGGCGTAGTGTATGATTTTGATTCAATTTGTGAAAGATTTTAGTGAAATTGCAGTTTAATAATGTTTCATCGTTAGTGCATGATTGACCAAATTCAATACGTTCATATTGAGCGATTATCGTTTGTGGCGTTTCATTTAGATTATTGAGTTCTGTAATGATTTCGTGATATATCATGTCATTCACCTCCATTTCTCACGTTGGAAACTAAAGGCGCCTGACAAGGCGACTTCTTTATTATTAGAAGGGGAGGTACTTTTAAGAAATAGAAATCAGCATAATGAAAAAAATGCCACTCTTATCAATTGAGGTAAGGGTGGCACGATGTTGAGATAAATTTAGAAATGGTATATAAAAGTCTCGCGCATTCATGCGCGAGACTTTTTGTCATTGATATTTCTTCTTTATCCTGATATCAAATCTTTTTCATTTATAGAATAGTCTTGTTTGAGAAGAATATATATAATCATTTAATGACGTTTTTGAAAATTTTTTCCAAAAGAAGAAATTGCCTAATGATGACAATATGAAATGATATAATATCTTTGAAATGATAAGAAATTTTATAGAAAAGAAGGGGTATCATGTCTCAATATGTCATTACAAATGGAAGAATTTATACGGAAGCACAAGTTATTGAAAAAGGGTATCTTGTCGTAGAAAATGGCAAAATTAGTGATATTCAAAAAGGTGATTATAAAGGTCATTTAAATCAAATAGATGTAGCAGGAAAGCATGTGTTACCAGGTTTTATCGATATTCATATTCATGGTGGCTATGGAGAAGATGCGATGGATGCATCGTATGACGGCTTAAATCATTTAGCTAAACAATTATTGTCTGAAGGTACAACAACATTTTTAGCAACAACGATGACGCAATCTGATGAGAATATTGAAAAAGCATTGAACAATATTGTCGCTTGTTATGAAAATCAAACGTTAGGTGAAGCGGCTGAAATCGGTGGCGTACATTTAGAAGGACCATTTATTTCTGAACACAAAGTAGGGGCACAAAACCCTAAATATGTACAACGTCCTACTGTTGAAAAAATTCGACATTTTCAAGAGGTAGCGAAAGGATTAATTAAAATCATTACTTTTGCCCCTGAAGTCGAAGGTGCTCATGAGACGTTAAATGAATTGCGTGATGATATCATCTTTTCAATGGGACATACTGTTGCCACATTTGAAGAAGCAAATGAAGCGGTAGAACGAGGTGCGAAACATGTAACGCATCTTTACAACGCTGCAACACCTTTTGAGCATCGTAATCCAGGTGTGTTTGGTGCCGCATGGACCAATCAAAGTTTAAACACTGAAATTATTGGTGATGGGATTCATTCACATCCTGCTGCTGTAGATATTGCATATAAGCAAAAAGGAGCTACTCACATGTATTTAATTACAGATGCCATGCGTGCCAAAGGTATGAAAGATGGTGAGTATGATTTAGGTGGACAAAATGTGATTGTTAAAGGGAAAGAAGCACGTTTAGAAAATGGCACACTTGCAGGCAGTATTTTAAAAATGAATGAAGGACTGCATAATTTAATTCAATTTACGCATGATAGTTTAGACCACTTATGGCGAGTGGCAAGTTTAAATCAAGCCATTGCACTTAATATTGATAAGCAAAAAGGAAGCTTAAGCATAGGAAAAGATGCAGATATCGTAATTGTAGACGACCATATACAAGTAGATACAACGATTAAATCAGGTACCATTCATCATTTTTAAGACTACTCGCATGGTGAAAAATGAATAATTTAGTATCTCTTTATCTTTTTAGGTTTATATATATGAAGTTTAGTGTATATACATAGTAAATCTACATAATATATGAATTCTAAGTAAAGGAGGGATAGATAATGCAAAATGATTTAAGATTTCCAAGTGCAAAAAATTTCTTTACTACTTTAGGATGGTTATCGGTCATTGCTTTATTAGCAGTTGTAGTAGTCAATGCGCTTTATAATAGTTCTTTTAAAAGTTGGTCAGATATCAGTGTGAATTTCACTCAAACGGATTTAATTTTCTTGATTACTTTCGCAATTATTGCGATAGTTTGTATTATTATTTCATTGCTTTTAAAATTATTTAAACATCCATAGGAAGTAAAGTTAATATATTAAAAGGGACAGAACGCTCGAGTTCTGTCCTTTTTAGTGGTTTAAATAATTAAATATGACATCATCAATGATAATGTCTACATTCGGATGTGTTTGTAAAATAGAAGCAGGTAATGTTTCAGTTTTCGGACCATTCATTAAACGCTCAATAGCTTCTTGTTTACGTTCTCCAAAAGCTAATAAAATGATACATTTTGCGCGCATGATAGATTGTAATCCCATAGAAATGGCTTGTTTTGGAACATTATCAATCGTATCAAAATGAGTACTATTTGCTTTAATCGTAGAATCAGTTAAATCTACAACTCGTGTTTGACTATCAAAAGATGTACCTGGTTCGTTGAAACCGATATGACCATTTTCTCCAATACCTAATAATTGAATATCGGGTTGTCCTATAGAGGATAGACGCTGTTCATAAGCATGTGCTTCGTCTTCAAGATCAGATGCGTCTCCTCTTGGAATGTAGATATGATCTTCATTCCATTCGTTATGATTAAATAACAGCTCATGCATATATGTGTAGTAGCTTTGAGGGTGTGATGAATTAAGACCCACATACTCATCTAAGTTAAATGTTTTAATATCATTTAAATTCACACGATTTGCCGTTAATAATTCAGATAATCGTGGATAAATCTCTGTCATCGTATTACCTGTCGCTAATCCAAGAGTAGCTGTCGGCGTGCTTTGTATTAACTTTAATAACTCAACTGCTACATAATCACTTGCGATAGATTTGTTTTTTAAATTAATCAATTTCATAATCTAAACGCCTCCATATGTTTATGAATGATTTTTTACTGCTTCAACAAATCGTTCGGTAATTTGTTTAGGTCGTGTAATCGCACCACCAACTACTGTACAATGAACACCAAGTTCGTTCACTTTTTTATACATGTCAGGTGTGATGACATTACCCTCTGCAATGACTTTTGTGTTTACTTGATTAAGTACTTCTTTTAAAAATTCAAAATCATTTTCATATAATATATGACCCTTTGTATAAGATGTATACCCTCTTAGAGTGGTTCCAATATAGTCAAAACCTAATTGATCTGCATAAATAGCTTCTTCAATCGTTGAGATATCAGCCATAATTTCAATATCAGGCGCTTTTTCTCTAATATATTTCACAAGTTCTTTAAGAGATTCTTTTGGACGTTTTTGTTTAGTAGCATCTAAAGCAATGACTTCACAACCGCTTTCAATGAGTTCATTTACCTCTTTTGAAGTTGCAGTTATAAATACACTTGAGTTAGTGTAATCTCGTTTAACAATTCCGATAACTGGTAAATTGATTTCCTTGCGAATAGCTACAATATCTTCTATAGAGTTAGCACGTATACCTACTGCACCGCCTTGATAAGCAGCTAAAGCCATTTTTGACATAATGAACGAAGAATGTAAAGGTTCTTCAGGTAAAGCTTGGCAAGAAACGATTAATCCTTGTGGTAACATATCATTCACTCCGTAACATTTATATTTATAAATAGAATATATCGAGTTTGTGGTTATTTATACAATACTGTTGAATTGATTTACTCATATCATAACATTGAGAAAATTATTATCAATTTAAAATTATAAATTGAAAAATATTTTCATTTATAATAAATTAGACATAAGTTATTTAATTGAGTAAAGAGGATGATTGTAAAATGAAATTTGAAAATAGAGTTCAGCGTTGTCGTCATTTATTAACAAAAACAGATAAACGAATTATAGAATATATACAAAAGCATCCACTTGATGATAGTTTCTCAACAATTAATTCATTGGCTTATGCAATTGAAACATCGCCAGCTACAATAACGCGTTTCAGTAACAAATTAAATTACGATAATTTTCAAGATATGAAGTTTAGTTTGCAACATGAAAAATCAGAGAAATCTGTAGAAAATGCACCATTAGTACAACTTATACATCGTTATCATCAAAATATCATTCAACAAACTGGAGAGTTTATTTCTGAGGAAAAAATTAAACGCTTAGCACATAATTTAAAAACATGTAGACAGGTGAATTTCGCAGGTTTAGGGAGTTCAGGTTTAACAGCAAGTGAATTTTATTATCGTGCCATGCGTATGGGGATAAAAGGTTTAGTATCCACAGATGCTCATCAAATGAAGATTTCTGCGTCATTATTATCATCGAATGATATGTTTGTAGCAATTTCAAATAGTGGTGAAACAAGTGAGCTTATCGATGCGGCTAAAATAGCACGAAATCAAGGCGCTTATGTTGTTGTAATTACTAATTTTGAAGGAAGCACAATTACTAAAAATGCAGATTTAGTGCTGATTACGTCTGCGCAGTCCAATAATAATGATTCAAGATTTATTAATTCACAGATTGCAACTCACTTTTTATTAGATCTTGTGAGTTACATTCTTCTTGGAGATCCTTACATGCATAAACTCTATCAACAAACACGTCAAGTTGTTCTAAACCATGGGAGCAAATAAATAAGAGGACTAGAATGCGTAGTCCTCCATGTTTATAACTACTATTGTATTGCACCGTACAAAGCTGCATTATTACCACTTCGAGTCGTCTGAAGACGTGCTATTCCATAATGAGGCGGAAGGTAATAATGAATTTTAGGCTTAATATATTTTAATAGTTTATCTTTTTGAGAAGAGATACCTCCACCAATCAAGATAAGTTCAGGATCATAGATAATTTGTAATTGAGCGATACCTTCAGCTACTGAATGGCTCCACTCTTCTAAAATATTGATTGCTACAGTGTCATTTTCTTCAGCTAATTCAAATAATTTTGGTACGTTAGTGTCATACTTAAAGTGATGTAATAGCATTAAATCTTTTAGCGCTGAAGTTGAAGCCCTTTGTTCAAATGTTTTGTCATCGGAAGAACGATAAAGCAAATAACCAATTTCATTTGCTCGATGACGTGCACCTTGATAGATTCCAATAGATTTATTATAAAATGCACCGCCAATTCCAGTTCCTAAAGTAAGACAAAAGATGTTATTTTCTTCATAATTATGCAAAGAAAGCTCCCCAAGTAATGCTGCATCTACATCGTTGTAAACAGTTATATTTGAGGACAATTCCTTGAAAACATTTAAAAAATTTGTGCCATCAAAATTTTGAATAGTTGGTCCAGTGTAAACAATTTCTCCACGAGTTGAATCTACAACGCCAGCACTTGAGATACCAATGTGAGGATTTTTAAGCTGATATTTTTTTATAAATGCATCAATGATTAAGTATATTTCGTTCGTTATTAAAATGTGAATATTGTCTGGAGTAGCAATTGTTTTATAATCAATAATGTTTAATTCATTGTTAATTACTGCAAGTTTTATATTAGTGCCCCCGATATCAACTGCAATTTTATACATATAAAAAACCTCCTTAGTTTTCTTTATAACTACTATAAATCATTTTTAGTACTCTAGTTTTAATTTGAAAATTATTTTCATCGAATTTAGAATTATTTGTTAATATTTTTCATATAGTATTGTATAAAAATATGATAGCGTTTACAATTCGAAATATAAATAGAATATATTGCTGTTGAATTAATAATAAAATTATAAAAAATTCAGATCATATATTGGAGGATTTCGAATGGAAGAACAATTAAAAGGATTATATGCAGCATTACTTGTCCCATTTGATGAAAATGGTCAAGTTAAAGAAGAAGGATTAAAACAAATCGCAAAGAATGCAATAGAAGTTGAACAATTAGACGGTTTATATGTAAATGGAAGTTCTGGAGAAAATTTCTTAATTAGTAAAGAACAAAAGAAACAAATCTTTAAAGTTGTAAAAGAAGCGGTTGGAAATGATGTGAAATTAATTGCTCAAGTAGGCTCACTAGATTTAAATGAGGCCATTGAACTTGGAAAGTATGCCACAGATTTAGGATATGACGCATTATCAGCAGTAACACCATTCTATTATCCGTTTTCTTTTGAAGAGATTAAGCAATATTACTTCGATATTATTGAAGCAACGCAAAATAAAATGATAATTTATGCCATCCCAGATTTGACTGGTGTAAATATTAGTATCAACCAATTTAAAGAATTGTTTAATAATGAAAAAATTGTAGGAGTAAAATATACTGCGCCAAATTTCTTCTTACTTGAAAGAATTAGAAAAGCATTTCCAGATAAGTTGATTTTGTCAGGATTTGATGAAATGTTAGTTCAAGCAGTTATTTCTGGAGTAGATGGTGCAATTGGTTCTACATATAATGTGAATGGTCGTCGTGCACGTCAAATTTATGACTTAGCTCGTGAAGGTAAAATTGAAGAAGCTTATAAAATTCAACACGATACTAATAATATTATTGAAACAGTTTTAAGCATGGGTATTTACCCTACTTTAAAAGAAATATTAAAAACACGAGGCATCGATGGTGGAGTACCTAAACGTCCATTTTCACCATTTAATGAAGCAAATCGTAAAGAATTAAATCAATTAATTGAAACTTATAGCTTGTAATTACGACACAATTTAAACGACAGAATATAAACAAGGGGTGATCCTTATGCAACATATAGGATTTGGGTTATGGAATTGGATAGCAGTTATCGTCTATCTTGTAGCAATGTTATTAGTAGGTGCCTATTTTACTAAACGTGCAAGCCAAGATACTGATAGTTTCTTTAAAGCAAGCGGACGTTTACCATCGTGGGCAATTGGCTTTTCTATTTATGCGACTACATTAAGTGCAATTACGTTTATGTCTACACCTGAAAAAGCTTTTTTAACTGATTGGGCCTATATAGCAGGAAATATTGCAATTGTAGCAATTATTCCAATATTAATTGCTTTTTATGTTCCATTCTTTAAAAAATTACATGTAACTTCAGCTTATGAATATTTAGAAGCACGATTTGGACCAAGTATACGTTTAATTGGATCATTATTATTTATTATTTTTCACTTAGGTCGTATCGCAATCGTTATTTATTTACCAACTTTAGCAATAACTGCTGTATCTGATATTAATCCATATCTTGTAGCAAGTTTAGTAGGTATTTTATGTATTTTATATACATTTTTAGGTGGGTTCGAAGGAGTCGTTTGGAGCGATTTTATCCAAGGTGTCATTTTACTTGGTGGAGCACTTCTTATCATTATCATCGGTGCTTTTGAAATAAAAGGTGGATTTGGCACAATTGTACATGATGCTATTGCGAATAAAAAAATTCTTAGCGTAGATAATTGGAAACTTAACTCAGCAGCAGCGGCGCTCCCAATTATTTTCCTAGGAAATATTTTTAATAATTTACATCAATATACAGCGAGCCAAGATGTAGTACAACGTTATCAAGCATCAGAATCTATGGAAGAAACCAAAAAATCACTATGGACAAATGGTGTCTTAGCACTAATTTCAGCGCCTATTTTCTATGGCATGGGTACGATGATGTATTCATTTTATCAGCATCAAGAAACATTGCCTAAAGGTTTTAATACATCATCAATTGTTCCATATTTTATTTTGACTGAAATGCCCCCATTTATTGGTGGATTACTTATTGCAGCAATATTCGCTGCAGCACAATCAACAATTTCATCGAGTTTAAATTCAATTTCAGCATGTACTTCTGAAGATATTAAACATCGCTTCTTTGGAAAAAGGGAGGATAAATCAGAAGTGAAATTTGCTCGATTAATTATTGTGATAGCAGGTTTATTAAGCTATGGTATTTCGATGTATTTAATTGCAGCAGATTCTAATAATTTATGGGATTTATTCTTACTTATTACTGGATTATTTGGTGTGCCGTTAGCTGGAATATTTGCAGTTGGGATATTCACAAGACGTGCAAATACATTTGGTGTCATTGTCGGACTATTTGCAGGAGTAATTATCGCTTATTTACTTCATGGAATAGGTGGAGGAAACTCACCATTTTACGTATCAATTATTTCATTTTTAGTTGCTTTTATTTTAGGTTATATCGTAAGCTTGCTTGTACCATCTAAAAATGTAAAAGATATTACTGGTTTAACGATTTACGACAAAAATAAAGCTTCTACATATATATCTAAAATAGCAAAAAGAAATTGATTTTTAATATTAAGAGAGTAGGAAAATGAATTCATTGTCAATTCAATCTTACTCTTTTTTCTATGCTATGATAAATTTATATACATCACTTATATTGGAGAATAACAATGAAAATAATAAAAATTATTGGTATGTTTCTTTTAGCGATAATCATTATGGGAATTTCTCAAATAATCTCGCTATTATTTGATATAATTATACCATTTTATGGAATCGGAACGATTTTATCGAGTATCACTTATATTTTACTTACATTTCTCGTCGTAAGATGGATAATTACTCATGTATTTAAAGAAACTCTATCTTCATATCGAATGACAAAACCTGTATTTCATCCGATTTATTTGATTTTAGGGATTGCATTACCGTGCGTAATATATGCGATTTATTTTATTTTTATACCGGGAGATTTTAAGGTACATCATTTTAATTCAATCAGTAAGACGATACACGACTTGAGTTACATTATTTTTATGCAAGCTGCAGCTGGTGCTATTGTCGAGGAAATGGTGTGTCGAGGTCTTTTAATGGGCTATATTGAAAAGAAAACAAACATTCGAATAGCAATCATCGTTACTTCACTGTTCTTTGGCGTCATTCATTTATTGAATGGTGCTCTAAATGTGACAAGTTTCTTTTTATTGTTAGTTAGTGGCACTTTAGTTGGTATGATGTTTGGTATAGCAACGTATCGATTTAACACCATTTGGGCGAGTATCACCTTGCATTTCTTTTGGAATGTCTTTCAAGTTGTTTATATCACTACAAAAGAAACTGACTATAACGTCTTTCAATATGTTTTACGTTTTAAAAATATGGTGCTTACAGGAGGACAGTTTGGTTTTGAAACATCTATCGTCTCTACGATAGGCTATATCATTGTGATTATTGTTCTGTTAATGTGCTGTACGCCATATAAAGGTAGCAACTTATAACACATTCAAAAGTAGTTGTAATTGTTTTATACTTAAAGTAAAGATAAATAAACGTAGTTAAGGAGAAAAGTTATGAAAAAGATAGTGGTAGTAACGCTTATTCTCATATTATCTATTGGCTTAGTGGGATGTCATCGATTGTCTAAAGAGGATAGTGACCCTTCGGACAAAGCGGATACACAAGAAGAACATTCAACAGAAGAAAATAAGAATTCTGATGATCAAGATATCAGTCTAGAACCAGATACAAAGATACCGGATCATGTTTTTGAAAAAACATCAGTACGACATACACAGATTTCTGAAAAAACGATTAAAAAAGATATTAAAACGTATATTAACATTGATAAAAAAATCAATGATACGATGAATACATATAAAATGAAATTATATTCCAATCAAAAGTTATCTAACACAGAAGCGAACAAATTAAAAAAGCTTGTTCAATTAGAGAATGAGAATGATACAAATTTTGCACAATACATTCAAAATAATCAGATGCCAAATAATGATTATGTGATCTATACTGATAAAATAAGTCGTTATATTTCAACAGCCAATCGCATAGAGCAAAAAAGTTTAGAAATCTCATTAAAATCGGATGATGATACATCTATTTTTAATGATATTGAGCAAGTGAATAAAGATCAAGACATTGTAAATGATCAAGAAAAACAAGATATTGCCAATTTCTTGGAAGATAAAAATATTAAAACTGAAACATTTAATGAGGATTCAAATCATATTGATATAGATTGATCGAATGAATTAAAAAAGGAGTGGACCGACGAATTCAAAATGAATTCCGTTCCACTCCTTTTTTGGCGAAATAGTTGTCGACTTCATTTAACAGGTATCCTTTTTTAGCTAAACATTGCGATAAAGTAACTCACAATAATCACAATACCCGTTACACCATTATGAATCATATGAACCATCATACTATCTCTAACGTTATGACGACGATGATAAGCGAGATAGAACACCATCCCCATTATGATATACATTAAGACCGCAACCCAATTTGAAATACCATGTTGGGAAGCAAAAATAAGTGAGGATAAAATAAATGGTAACCAGAAACTGCTACGTTTAAATAGCGTTTCTTTAAAGATACCTCGATAAATTAATTCTTCTAAATAGGGCGCTACAAACGTAAGGGTGAGTGCAAATACTATGACAGGAAACGCTTGTCCAAGTTGATCGGGAGAAGGTTTCGCGCCTTGAAAGTTACCCAGTAATGCCTTATCATTTTCTGTCTGTGCTTGACCTGTTATTGCCATCATTAGAAAACTCATTCCAATGACAATAACGCGAAGTAATAGTGCCCATCCGATATTAATCATAATATCTTTGCGTTTAAACGGTTTAATTGGCTCATATGTATGCCGTTGATAATAACGTCTAACCAGCCAAATAACGACAGCGGCTAACAGCATAAATAATAATGTTGCTAATGTTCCACTTGTAACATCCATTTTTGCAGAAAAATTAGTAATAAATAAAATAAGAACAATAGGAATCTGAGCAAGTAACATCCATCCTATAAAAATAAGAACATTTAAGAAGCGATTCCCTTTAGGATAATGTTCATCTTTTTTATGATAATGAGAGTCAAGATTTGAATCTGAATGCATACGTGTTTCTGTAATACCTTGTTGAGTCATGGTTGTATCACCTCTAATGTTTTTATTTGAACTACGTATACTGCAACTTGAACATAACATACTCTGATTTCAACCTACAACTTACTTTATAAAATATTTGAACTATTTATGAAAAGAGTGAGACAAAACTCGTTGTCCCACTCTTTATTTTGAATTAACCAATATTTAAATGTTTACCAGGTAAAGCTTTCAATAAATATGAATCATGTGTAATGATAATTAACTGTAAATGTTGAAATTCTCTTAACATTTGTAAGATGATATCTTCGTTCACCATATCTAAATTTGTTGTTGCTTCATCTAAAATCAAGACATCTGGTTCTACAAGCAAAGCTTTTGCTATCCATAGCCTTTGGAATTGGCCACCACTTAAAGTACTCACTTTTTTACCAAGTAATTGTGATTCTAACTTACATTGCGACATGACTTCTTTTATTCTGTCCTCATGTATAGCTTTAGGATAATGAAAATGAATTAAAGGTTGTTTTAATATCCAATGAACTGTTTTATTTGGATCAAGTGTACTCGAATGATATTGAGGCACATATTGGATATGTTTCATCCATTTGTGTTGTGAAATATGGCCAAGTTCTAAATCGTTATATATGAGTGTACCTTGATAATTTGAATCTAATCCTGCAATAATTTGAGCCAAAGTAGACTTTCCGCTTCCACTTACGCCATTTATCAATAAATGATCGTGTGTCTCTAATGTATAATTAAAATTTTTAAATATCTGTTTATTAGAAAAAGCTTTATTTAACTGTTTAATCTGTAACATATTGATATCTCCTATTAGCTAGTTCAATCAATTGCTTCGTGTAAGCATGCTGAGGATCACGTAAAATATCAGAAGCACGCCCTGTTTCTACAATGTTTCCGTTTAGCATGACACTGATATGTGTTGCATAGTTTAAGACTAAGTTTAAATCATGAGTTACAAATAGCACTGTCATATCATGTTCTGTCACTACATGATGCAGTAGAGCCATTAAACTATGACGATTGTGTTGATCTAGCGCACTAGTCGGTTCATCTGCAATTAAAAACTGTGCTTCTCTTACAATAGCCATGACAAGTGCAACTCGTTGTGCCATACCACCACTCAATTCAAAAGGATACTGATAATAAATGGATTCAGGTTGGTCCAATCCGAGATGTTTAAATTGACGTAATACAAATGCTTTTTGTTGATCACGTGTTAATGAAGATGACATAGAGTCAAACAATGCATCAAAGTGTCGCTTGATACGAACATTTTGGAAAAAATTACGATTCGCATCTTGGAACATTGCATCTGTTTGCGTTAAATCGAGATGAATCTCACCACGATAGGTTAAATCATCTTCTTTCATATTCAGTACAGTACGTGTAAGTAAAGATTTACCACTCCCACTTTCTCCAATTAAACAATGAAAGCTTCCTTTTTCAATCTTTAAATGTATCTGTTTAAGTAATGGTTCATGTTTGTGATAAACAGATACATCATTGATATAAAGGACTGTATCTAATGTAGGTGACGACGATTGAGTATTTGACATATGAGTGCGAACCCTCCTAATAAGACACCTGGAAAGATAAATAACCAGGGCGCAGAATAGAAATAACTTTTACCGTCATGTAAAATGGCGCCTAATTCAGGAATAGGGGGTTTTACTCCTAAACCAATAAAGGCGAGACCGGAAATACTTAACATTAACTTACCAAAATCTGCAGTAACAAGTGCCATAATGTCACTGATGAGATGTGGCACAATGTGATGTATTGTAACTTGGAACTTCGACATCCCACTAAGTGGCGCAAATTTAACGAACGGTTGTGTCATCGTGTCACGTGCTAAATTTCTGAAATACCGCAAATAGCGACCGAGCCAGCCGATGATGAGTGCAAGACATAATCCTACTACAGAATTATTAATAAAACCAAGGACGACAAGCGCGATAATGATAGCGGGTAAAGCGATTAACATATCTGCAAGTGCCATAATGATAGAATCTAACCATTTACCTACTATAGCTGAAATAAGACCAATGATCAGTCCAAGCACGATTGTCCCTATCATAATGAATGCAGTAAGACCAAGTGTAATCAAGCTACCTACAAATAGTCGTGTTAGAAAATCTCTACCCAAATCATCCGTACCAAGTAAATGATGTAAACTTGGGGGACGTAATGCTTGAGATTGATGAATTTGATTTGCTTTATCATATAGGGCATAAGCGAGTACAGCTAAAATGATTATTGCAATAGGCCATATGAAATGTTTAATCTTCATACGTTACTCGCCCTCCTAACGTTTTCGACATATTCAAACGAGGGTCACTTTTTTCTAGTAAAATATCACCCAGGAAATTCAATATCATAATGATTGTAATCATCATCATTAGAATACCTAGAATGAGTGGATAATCCCGAAGATTAATACTAATAATAAGCAATTTTCCTAACCCTGAAATACTAAAAATGACTTCTAAAATAATGACTCGACTGAATAAACGAATAAAATTATTAATTGTAATCGTAAGTAATGGCGCTAAGATGTCTTTAACTTGTACGTAAATACGATCTTTTAATTTAAACTGACGTAATGAGGCAAGTTGGTATGCTTCATTACGAAGTGTACGTTCAAATAGATGACTGCTGAGTAAAACCATATGACTCCCTTCAACTAAGACTAAAATAGCGATAGGTAGAATAAAGTATTCAAAGCTATAACTTCCAACAAATGGTAGAAGATGCCATTTCACACCGAAATAGTAAATAAAAATAATGGCTAACCAATATTCTGGTAGTGATGTCACCACTTGAGACGCACGTAATATGAATATAGACCACTTTTTCTTAGGATAATTCCCACAGAGATAGCCAATAATATAGCCAAGTGGAAATAAGATGATGGCTGAGATAAAAATAAGTTTCAAGGTAGGAGCAACGGCTTTAGCAATACGGTCAGTGACAGGCTCGCCGTTACTAAAGCTCGTGCCTAAATCGCCTGTAAATGCATGACCTAACCATTGTAAATAACGAATAGGCAATGCTTGGCTTAATCCAAGTTTATCTTGAGCCATCTTAATTCGTTCATCTGTGATTTGTGCGACACCATGTTCATGTAGATATTGAATCGCTGGATTTCCAGTTGTATGTTCAAGTAGCACAAATAAGATAAACGAAATAATAATGAAATATAATATAAGTTTAAGTAAATGTTTAATCATACTAATCATGATGAGATACCTTCAATTTATCGTAATTAATGGGTGCATCCGTTTGTCCTGAGAATTCGAATTGCTTAATTTTAGGACTTGTAACAAACACTTCGTTTGGATAAGCAATTGGCACTTCAAGATACTGTTGATTGATGCGATGTGAGATGTGATTAAATGCACGTTGTTGATCATCCTTATTGGTAATGGTTGAGAAGCGGTTAAGCATTGTTGTTAGCTGAACATCGTTTGCGAACATACCGGGCTTATCTCCGTCTTGCTTAAAGCGTGCATTTAAAAAGTTATATGGCATGAGCGCATTCGTATAAGAACGATAGAAAATAAGATCATAATCTTTTCGGATAGTGAGTGTTTCATAATACGTTTGGGCATCTAAAACGTTAATATCCAAATGAATACCTACGTTTTTCAAATCTTGTTGCATAATTTCTGCTTTTGTTTTCCATTCAGGAAATTCATCAGTTTGGAGCGCTAATTTTAAAGAAAGGTCACGTCCATTTTTTTCAAAGTAGCCCCGATCATTTTTTTTATAGCCTAATTGTTCTAATAAGCGTGTCGCTTGAGTAGGATTATATGAATGGGTGTGTTGATTTGTATCATTCACGAATTCTACGCCGTCTTGGAATAATCCTTTAAGCTGCTTATTTGATGATAAGTGATCAGTATTAATCGCTTTACTGATTGCTTCGCGCATCTTTTTATTTTGAAGTAATGAGACCTCTGGATTAAAGGCCATGAACTGTGTTTCTGTACTTGGATATTGTTTTACCTTTAAATCTTGATTACGGTATGATTCCTTGATTTGTTGAGGAGTCAAATGTCCTAGTGAACCCCCTGTAATATCAATAGAATGACTTTCCATTGCAAGATGTCTCGAATCGCTATCTTCAATTGTTTGAAAAATTAAATCGTAATCCAATGGATGATGGTTGTGATAATAAGGATTCGGTTTAAAAGTCACAGTCTCATTTGTTGAATCTGCTACTTTGAATGGTCCTGTACCAATCGCTTTTTCAAATTTTCCAGTGGTTTTACCATCTTTTACCGCATGTGGACTCATGATACGTAGCGGACGTATTTGTGATAATTCATTTAATACTTGATTTGATGGCATTTTCAAATGAATATCTACAGTATAGTTATCTTTAATAGTAACCGACTTCAGTTTATCTAATGTTTCCATAGGATTCGTTTTATCTGTCGCTTTCGCACGTTCAATTGAAAATTTGACTGCTTTCGCATCAAAGTTCGAACCATCATTAAATTTAATATGGTGTTTTAAGTGAAACGTATAATCTTTTCCGTTATTAGAGACTTTCCAAGATTTAGCCAAACCAGGCTCAATCTTTCCATTTTCTCCATATGTAACAAGAGGTTGGTATATTGCACTGTAGACAGGCATCGGAACATCAAACGCTTGTGCATCTAACTGGCTCGGGTTAAATTCTCGTGCAAGAGATACTTTCACCTCTTTGTGTTGATGATGATCATGTGTACATCCAGTTAATAGGAGAGACGCACACATCATGAATGACAAAAGCAGATGCTTTCTCAAATTTAAAACCTCTTTCAATTTATATTTGTCACTTATTAATAATACACGGTAATATTTATTTTGAAAATAAAAAACGTCTACAAAATTATATATTTTGTAGACAAAAAGAATCGTTTTAATTATAGAATTTGTATCTTATATATCACTAATTATCTTATTTTCTAATGTGTTTCTCCTAAAGCTACTTTAACATCAGGGAGGTCTGAAATCGCATTGATTGCTGCTGTAATTCCTTTTGTAATCGTATCTAAAGACAGCGAAGGTGTATTAGGTTTATCTATGACTTGTTCTGGAATAAAGGGAACATGGATAAAGCCAAATAGTAAGTTAGGATAAAACTTATCTGCAAGGTAGCCTAATTGATAAAGTACATGATTGCAGACAAATGTGCCTGCGGTATTCGATAAACTTGCTGGAACACCCGCTTTTTTAATCGCTTCTGTCATTGATTTTATAGGAAGATTTGAAAAGTAGGCTGGTGCACCATCTGGATGAATGGCAACATCAATGGGTTGATTTCCTTTATTATCCGCAATACGTGCATCATCAATATTAATGCCTACACGTTCAGGTGTAATATTAAAACGTCCCCCTGCTTGTCCAATCGATAATACCACGTCGTAATGATGATGTTCTAATTCATGTTGAATCACATCTTTTGATTTGTGAAATACAGTTGGGATTTCTAATGTTGTAATGGTATGTGCCCCAATAGTAGGGTCCAGTTGTCTAACCGCTTCTAATGCCGGATTTACCTTTTCTCCGCCAAACGGATCAAATGCAGTAACTAAAATATTCATAAGAAAACCTCTCCTTTAATTTTTTACAGTTTAATACGTAAGGTATAAACACTTATTTACATCATTAAACAGATGATGATATAAGGCAACGTAAAAGATATATGAACAGTTTGTGAATTATTTAAAATTAAGAATAAAATTAAACTAGAAGGGTAAAATAATTATGTAAAAGGAGTGGTATTATGACAAAAACAGCAGTCATTACAGGTTCAGCAGCAGGATTAGGAAAAGGAATTGCTCAACGTTTAGCCAATGATGGATTTAATATTGTGATTCAAGATATTAATCAAAAAGCTCTAGAAAAAACAGAACAAGAATTTAAAGAGAATGGATATAACGTGGTAGCATTTCATAGTGATGTTTCTAAGAAAAAAGAGCAAGAAGAATTAGTTCAATTTGCAGTGGCAGAATTTGGTCAAATTGATGTATTTGTAAATAATGCTGGTGTAGATGCGGTATCACCTATTTTAGATATTACAGAAGATGAATTGGATAAATTATTCCATATAAATGTATATGGCACGTTATTTGGAATTCAAGCGGCAGCAAAACAGTTTATTAAGCAAAATAGTAAAGGTAAAATCATTAACGCATGCAGTATTGCAGGACATGAATCTTATGAGGTATTAGGTACATACTGTGCTACTAAACATTCAGTACGTTCTCTCACTCAAACTGCAGCGAAAGAATTAGCTGAAAAAGGTATTACGGTGAATGCTTATTGTCCTGGAGTTGCTAAAACTGAAATGTGGGATCGTATTGATGCTGAAATGGTTAAACTAGACAGTAATCTAAAACCAGGTGAAGCATTTGAACAGTTCTCATCAGCAATTAAACTTGGACGTTATCAAGAACCACAAGATGTGGCTTCTTTAGTGTCATTCTTAGCATCATCAGATTCAGATTATATTACTGGACAAGCCATTTTAACTGATGGTGGACTAGTTTATAGATAAAATAAAGAATGATAAAAGTGAAAAAATAACAAGCCTCTCTTACAATTTAATGTAAGAGAGGTACTTTATTAGATTTAAAAATATGTTAGTCATTCACTTTTTCAGTATATAACCCTTTATTCTTTCTCGAAAAGACTACCAAATCGTCACGATTTATTAAGTCATCGGTAAGTTGTAATTCTGTAATGGTATTCGAGTCATAATATTTAATATAGAGTGTTTTTGTCGTTAAATTAAAAACAGTTTGATATAACGTATAATAAAATCCATTGTCTGAAGGGCGAACAGCGCCTTTTGGTACACTCACATGGTCTAAAATTCTAAATGCATCTAAGATAGGATGGTCATCGCTATTTGGTAATAAGTGATGAACAAGATAAGCTGCTCGAACAAAACGTTCGCCAGATGTATACCCTCCAGGTAAACCGAATGTGCCATTCGTATTCCCTAAGTTCAATTGTTTTGAAAATGTATTGTCAATGTTATATGGTGTCACATGCATATAGTGTTTCAAATTTTCATAATGCCAATTTAAATCTGGGTTATTTGTGAGTACGCCAATTGGATTATCAATCACGACGATACGTCCTTCAACAAATGTCACTTCCACAGTGCGCCCTGTCGCATCAGATAAATGATAATGTAATGGAGGAACTTCGTTAATATCACTATATGAATAGGCTACAACGTTAACTTGTTTCGCATTTTCAATAAGTTCTTCAATAGTTCTGTTATAGCCGAGCGCCCACACAAGGACTTCTGTTTGCGAAATATTGATATAGCCTTCACGAATGTCTGTCGCATATGACGCATATCCACGATCGTATTGATTTGACATGGCAAGTCCATGTTCATTGACGCCATCTCCAAAAACAAATCCCTCCATATCAGAACCAGCACCTGCAAAGGCATACAACGTTTCCCCTTCATAGTCGACATGCGATTTAAAGGAGTATCCTCGAGGTTGAACTGCAGGAAACCCGTTCAAAGGATAATCGTAATCCATCGTTCTTCCAAAAATAACATCTCCATTGCTGGCTTGAAATGTAATGCCTGTACACATATCGTCGTCTCCTCGTAAATTAATTTTTAATTGCTGTTTTAAAATATAAACCTAAAACAAATGTTAACACATAAGCAACGCTACTAATTACATATGCCCACATCACTCCTTGATTATCTACAACAAGAGAAATACCTAAAGTACCAAGTGAGAAAAATATACTGCTTAATAAATTATTCAGTATATAGGTGGATGTTAGGGCTTCTTTTGGTACTTCACGTTGTACAACTGAGTTTAAAGAAATATAGCGTGAATCTTCGAAAATTCCCATTAATAATGACATGAGTAAAGCAAGTAACACAGATTGATGTAGGATAAAGCTGGCATTAATAAAAGCTAATATGAGCGGAATATAAATAATAATAGGGTAACTTATTTTTGTGAAAAATTGATCTTTATCATTCATCCATAACCCAGCAATAATTGTCCCACTAAAGAAAGCAGCATTGATGAGTCCAAACCAAAAATCATCGACATGTAAAAATGTTCTCGTATATGTAAGAATAATTGCAGCAACCCAAATGGACGTTGCGACAGATTCGAAAATTATAGATAGATTTAGATATAAACTCAGTTTATTGGAATAGTTATGACGTAATACAGTTTTAAAGCTATTTAATATATTTTCTTTTTCATTATTATAAATATGCCGTTCTGAAAGTTGAATAATAAAGAAGTAGGATAGGATTTCTAGTACAAGCGCAAATAAAAATAAATATTTAGCGCCAATCAGACTCATCAGAAATCCACCTAATGCCCATGTCGACAATTGAACCATACTACTCATCATATTCATTAAAGCGTTCGCCGAAGTTATGTATTCTTTCTTTTCAATAAAAGGAATCATCGCGTTCTTAATTGGATTGGTAAATCCATCAAATAGAGCATTTATAAATAGTAGAATAAAAATAAATATTGGAGATTCCTCGAATATAAGTAGACTTGCGATGATGGATAGACTCACAAGTTTAAGCCCTTGGAAAATCCATAATACTTGTTTTTGAGTAAAATACTGATAAATATAATTTGAAATAAAGCTACTAACAAAGAGACCGGAAGTAAAAATAATTGGAATCATAGAAGCGGCAGTCGTTTTTGAGGTCATACTATATACTATCGAAATTAAGCCGACAACGGTTAACACGTCTCCAGTATTTGCGAATAGCTGACTATAAAAAAGATGGAAGTAATCTTTACTGTGCTTCTTCATAACAATCACCTTAGGTAAGTTTCAATTTAAGTTATTATAGCACAGTAATTATGTAAAAGTACCCTTTAAAAGTAGGTTGATACTTATAAAGGGTACATGTCATTATGCGTGAATATGTTCAGGAACATCTTTAAAGTTTTCTAAACGACGATTCCATTCCTCATCACTAATATGGTGTTTTGCAACGTAGCGATTACGTTCATGTTTGGCACAGTCATATGAACATGCGCCAAGATATTTTGCTTCATTTTT
Organism: Staphylococcus sp. HMSC034C12; assembly: GCF_001835895.1. NCBI lineage: Bacteria > Bacillati > Bacillota > Bacilli > Caryophanales > Staphylococcaceae > Staphylococcus > Staphylococcus sp. HMSC034C12. The sequence goes on from NZ_KV826307.1 coordinate 162,193, forward strand.
TTCGGATACTAAAATTTGTTTATTACATTCTGGATTTGCACAGTTAATATAACGTTCGCATGGAGTGCCATCAAAGTGTTCTTTACCAATCACTGTTTTATCTACATGGTTCACATCGACACTAATACGTTCATCGAAGACGTACATTTTGCCATCCCAGTACTCACCTTTTGTTTCTGGGTCTTTACCATACGTAGCAATACCGCCATGTAATTGTCCTACATTTTCAAAGCCTTCTTTTACAAGCCAGCCTGAGAATTTTTCACAACGGATGCCACCCGTACAATACGTCACAATGTTTTTACCATCTAATTTTTCTTTATTTTCACGAATCCAATCTGGTAAATCTCTGAAGCGTGTAATATCTGGGCGAATGGCGCCGCGGAAATGACCTAAGTCAAATTCATAATCATTACGTGCATCTAAAATAACAGTATCGTCATCTTCTAATGCAGCTTTAAACTCACTAGGTGAGTAATATTTACCAGTTGTCACACGTGGATCTACATCATCTTCTAAACCTAAAGCAACAATTTCTTTTCTAGGACGTACGTGCATTTTTTTGAATGCATGCCCCTCAGCTTCATCAATTTTGAAAGTCATATCTTTAAAACGTTCATCTGCATGCATATGTTCAATATATTGATCTGTATCTTCTTTTGTACCAGATAATGTACCGTTGATACCTTCTGTAGATACTAAGATTCTACCTTTTAAGTTATGCTCTTTACAAAATGCTAAATGTTCGGTAGCAAATGTGTCAGGGTCATCAATTGTTGTATATTTGTAATACAATAACACTCTATAATCCATTTTCTGATTCTCCTCTAAAAGTTAATTTATCTGTATGTTAAACGTATCTAAATTGTTATTTATATAAAAATCGACATTATAATATTTTAACAAAATTATAACTTCTTTCAATATTTGCGCTCATAAATCAGTCAATTGACCTATACAAGGAGAATCATTTTACTTATTGAAATCGATTACATATAGTAAGCTTAAGTTTAGAATGTTTCAAGCGTATAATAAACTATGTAAATGAATGACATAAGGAGGCTTATTTAATATGTTGGATAATAAATTACCTAAATTAACGTATAGTGGTAAATCTAAAAGTGTGGTTCCTATTGTTTCTGAAAGTGAATTACAAACAGTTACAGCTGAACCATGGTTAAAAATTTCAGATGAAGGACTTCAACTTGAAGGACTTATTTTTGATAGAGCACATAACTTATTTTTATGTGAAGTATTTGGTGGAAAGATTTTTAAAGTTAATCTGCCAAGTAAAGATATTTCTGTAGCGTTTCAATCAGAAAAACAAAATCCAGCCGCAGTAAAAATTCATAAAGATGGACGACTGTTTACATGTTACTTAGGTGACTTTGAATCTACAGGTGGTATTTTCGCAACAGATGAACATGGAGAACACTTTGAAGACATTATTTCAGACATCAATACAGATTATTGTATTGATGATATGGTATTTGATAGTAAAGGTGGTTTTTATTTCACCGACTTTAGAGGGTATTCAACGAATCCTAAAGGTGGCGTCTACTACGTTTCTCCTGATTTTAAAACGGTGACACCCGTGATACAAAATATTTCTGTTGCTAATGGTATCGCACTTAGTACCGATGAAAAAGTACTGTGGATAACTGAAACAACGACGAATCGACTTCACCGTATTCAATTAGAAGATGATGGTGTGACTATTGCACCGTTTGGAGCAACCATACCGTATTATTTCACTGGTCATGAAGGACCTGATTCTGTTTGTATTGATAGTGATGACAACTTATATGTTGCAATGTATGGACAGGGTCGTGTTCTGGTCTTTAATAAGAGAGGGTATCCTATTGGTCAAATCTTGATGCCAGGTCGTGATGAAGGGAAAATGTTGCGTTCTACACATCCACAATTTATTCCAGGTACAAATCAATTGTTAATATGTACCAATGATATTGAGAATAATTCAGAAGGTGGATCAATGATTTATACAGTTGAGGGATTCGCTAAAGGACATGAAAGCTATCAATTTCAATCGTAAATAGCTATAAATTACAATTAAAAACATCCTTACTTATCGTAGTGAGGGTGTTTTTGAATTGTATTATTGTGGATAGGATTTTAATTAAAAAAAAGATAAGTATCATGTGAAACATAAATAGATATCGATTATACTAAAGAAAAGAATAGGACATACATCATGTATGAGAGGAGTATTGGATGAAAGACAATTGGATAAAACATAAAGCAGATAGTCTCGTAGGATCATTCTATGACCAACAATCATATCAATTTCAACAAGAAGGGTTTGAAACGACACTTTCCTTTGGAACAGCAGGTATTCGTGGTCAATTTGGTTTAGGTCCAGGACGTTTAAATCGATATACCATTCAACGTCTAGCTTTAGGAATTGCATATTATTTACAAGATAATATGACACAACCTTCCATTGTCATTCATTATGACATTCGTCATTTATCAGCAGAATTTGCAGACATTATTGCGCATATTTTAGCGTCTCATCATATTAAAGTATATGTATCGGATACATATCAAACGACTCCGCAGTTATCTTATGCAGTGAGATATCTTCAAACGTCTGCAGGCATTATGATTACAGCTAGTCACAATCCTAAAGATTATAATGGCATTAAAGTATATGGTGCTGATGGAGCACAGCTCGACGATGTCGCCTCACTTGAAGTGGCTAAGTATATTGAACAATTAGATGATCCACTTCATTTAGACATTGAATTAAATGAGACGTTAATTAAAGAAAATATTTTACCTTTACCAAAAGATATTAATCAGTACTATTTTGCGGAAATTAACCAATTGATTGGTGACATACCTCCATCAAACTTAAATGTGGTGTATACGAGTTTACATGGTACAGGAACACCTATTATTCCGAAGTTGCTAAGCCATCTTCACTTTAATAAGATTGAACTTGTTGACTCACAATGTAAAATTGATCCTGATTTTAGTTCTGTAAAAAGTGCCAATCCAGAAGAACATGAAGCGTTTGATTTAGCTATCAAACAAGCCCAATACTCTAAAGCGGATTTAATCATTGCGACAGACCCTGATGTGGATCGAATGGGATTCGTTGAACGAGATCATGATGGTCATATTCACTATTTTAATGGCAGTGAGATTGGTGCGTTAATGATTAAATATTTAGTCGATCATACGACGCTTCCTAAACATCCAATCATGATTCAATCCATTGTAAGTGGTGAACTAGGGAAACGTTTCGCAAAGCAACATGGGGTTACTGTGAAGGAAGTCTTAATTGGTTTTAAATTTATTGCTAAGGCGATTCGTGAATTACGTGAGGATGAAACATTTATTTTCGCTTATGAAGAAAGTTATGGTTACCTTGCGGGTGAATTTGTAAGAGATAAAGATGCGATTCAAGTTGTTCCGTTAGTCATTAAATATGCGTCTATTTTAAAAAATGAAGGTAAAACATTACACGATGCCTTAACGGATATATATGAGGAAGTAGGATATTATCGCGATCAACCTACATCTAAAATATTTGAAGGAAAAAAGGGGCAACAAGAAATTGCAACGTTAATGGAACACCTTCGTCAACACATTCCAGATACGTTGGGCGGATTAAAAGTGATCGCAGTTGAAGATTATCAAAGCCAAGAGAGAATAAATAAAGATGATGGTACTACTGAGTCGATAGCTTTACCAAAGTCAAATGTGATTCGGTTAATCTTTGATGAAGGATTTGTCGCATTACGTCCTTCAGGAACAGAGCCTAAACTCAAATTCTATCTTTCACTTAATGTTGATGATTTTGAACAAGTGTCGCATGATATCTATCAATATATATTTAATGATAATAAATAAAAATAGAAAAATAAGTGTAAAAGAATAACACCTTATATCGAGTCTTTATACTCAAGATATAAGGTGTATTTTAATTAATTTATTAATATTTTCTTAAAAAGTCGAGTTGGCGATGATACAATTTATCTGCAATATAAGCTTGGACGCGTGTAAGCACTTCTTCAATTTCTTGTGTCAGATTAGATAATACACGTACTGTAAAACCATGTGTAGGTAATTGTGTAATACCAATACGGCAATCGTATTGTTTTGTATAATCTTTAATTTCATCATACACATCTTCAATGAATTTTTGCGTTATATCAGGGTGTATACAATAAGCCGAACCAAGATGGGTATAATTTTCCATATAGCCAACCGAACTCATTTTTGTTTCACTTGGATGCATGCGTAAATTATCATAAGTGATAAGCGCATCATCTACATAGATTTCATTAATTAAATGCATGTAGTCGTAAGTGAATGGTGTGTCTTTTTCAGAATAGCCTGGGGTTAAAATATCGGTATAGAACATGGATGCACATTTATCTAAATTAAAAATGTTATGTTGGAAAAACTTTGCTCTTTCATAAGCAATAATAGGGTCTCCTACATATTCCATATAACCATCTTTTGCTATATTGAATGTTTGATATTGTTTCACGCAATCGTTTAACGTCTTATAAATTTTAGTTGCACCTTGAGAGGTCAAAGTGACTTTAGCATCTTCTTCAACATTAATATCCATACGATAACGATCGCCATCTAAATAACCACCGCCAACATTTACGATATAAAATGTTGGAATCGTAGAGAAATTTAAATAAATTGGACGAATAACCTTTAACGCTTTTTCGAAAAAGATATTACGGGCAACAGAACGCTCACCATTATTAAAAACAGTGAGATTCAATTGTCCAGTCCAAAAAGGTTTTGAATCGAATTGATGTTGTACCATTAAGCTAATCCTTTAAGTAATACATCGCGTTCAATCCATTCAATGACATTATCTAAACCATCGTCGGTTTTTAAATTTGTAAATGTGAAGGGACGATTGCCACGAAATGTTTTAGTATCTTCTGCCATTTGGTCAAGTGATGCGCCAACAAATTCTGCTAAATCTGTTTTATTAATGATAAAGTAATCAGATTTAATCATACCTTGTCCACCTTTACGTGGAATTTTTTCACCTTGAGCTACATCGATGATATAAATAGAGAAATCTACTAATTCAGGACTGAAAGTAGCAGCTAAGTTATCGCCACCTGATTCGATGAAAATAAGTTCAATATCCTCATGACGATCTAATAATTCATCGATTGCAGCAAAGTTCATTGATGCATCTTCACGAATTGCTGTATGTGGACAGCCACCCGTTTCCACACCGATAATTCTATCTTCTGGTAAAACACCAGTATTCACTAAGATTTTTTGGTCTTCTTTTGTGTAAATATCGTTTGTAATCACGCCAATACTCATATCTTTTGATAGACGACGTACAAGTTTTTCAATTAATTGTGTTTTACCTGCACCTACAGGACCGCCTACACCAATTTTAATTGGATTTGCCATGTATATTACCTCCTATGAAATAAAGATTCTCACGTTTACGTTTTCATGCTCCATTTGATTCAGTTCTAAGCCAGGAGCTGTTAAACCGAAATCATCTTCGCTTAATGTGAGAATGTGTTGTCGTGTCCGTTCGATATGTGGAATCATCTCCGTCACAACTTGTTGTCCTATTGTTTGACCTAAGGGAATTGCACGTACTGCATTTTGCGTTAAACTGGAAACGTTCTGATATAGATAGTAATCAATAATCGTTTCAATATCGACGCCTAAATAATGTCCTAGCATTGTAAAACAAATAGCTGGATGCAGTTTTGCACGTTTATCTTTCATTTGTTGATGATACCAATTAATCCATGGACTATCATAAAGTTCTATAGCAAGTTTTACCATACGTGTACCCATTTGTTTAGTACCTACACGTGTTTCTCTTGGTAAACTTTGGACATAAATTAATTGATCAAGGTGTAATACTTTTTCTGTATCACCATTATTTAAAGCGTTATAAACTAAACGCATTGCAAGGCCATCTGAATAGGTTAACTGCTCATTTAGAAAGAGTTCTAACCATTCTCTAAATGATGTAGCATCATGAACTGTCTGACGTTGAATATACGTTTCTAGTCCAAATGAATGACTAAATGCGCCAGTAGGGAATTGTGAATCACAGAACTGAAATAGTCGTAAATGTGAATGATCAATCATGTGAATGACCTATATGTCTGAAGGCTTTATTCACTTTTCGATCTTCATGGCTATAGGGAATACCTAGCGTTTTTAATAAATCTTCTACTAGGTAGTCATATTGTACAAGCATTTCAGTTTCTGTGAATTGCGCAGGTAAATGACGATTACCTAATTGATGCGCAATATCTCCCATTTCTTGTATGTTACGCGGCTTAATGACAAGTAAATCTTCCGAGTTTACATCTACTACAATCATATTGTTGTCATCTTGATATAAAATATCGCCATATTGTAAATCGATAGGTTGTTTTAAACGAATACCGATTTCATTACCGTGATCTGTTGTGACACGTTGAATACGTTTAACCAAATCAGAGTTTTCAAGATATACTTTTTCTACATGCTTTTGTTTTTCCTCTGCAGAAAGGTTAGCGATATTGCCTTGAATGTCTTCTACTATCATCTGAGTACCTCCTAGAATAAGAAGTATCTTTGTGCTAATGGTAATTCAGTTGCTGGTTCACTTGTGATTTTTTCACCATCTACAAATACTTCATATGTTTGTGGATCAACATCTAATTTAGGTGTTGCATCGTTATTTTTCATATCTTTTTTAGTAAGATTACGGATACCATGGACTGGTCGAACCATACGTTCTAAGTTTAGTTGGTTATAAATACCATTTTCGTATGCTGTTTTAGAAACGAATGTAATCGCAGTGTGTTGTTTATTTGCACCATATTGACCATACATTTTACGATATTTCATAGGCTCTGATGTTGGAATAGAAGCATTTGCATCACCATTCACAGCTGAGTTAATCAATCCACCTTTAACAACAAGTTCAGGTTTTACACCGAAGAAAGCTGGATTCCATAGAACTAAGTCAGCTAATTTACCTTTTTCGATTGATCCAACATAGTCAGAAATACCATGTGTAATCGCAGGGTTAATTGTATATTTTGCGATATAACGTTTAATACGATTGTTATCGTTATAGTCAGTATCACCTTCTAGAGCACCACGTTGTTCTTTCATACGATGAGCTACTTGCCATGTACGTGTAATGACTTCACCCACACGTCCCATAGCTTGAGAGTCAGAACTTACCATGCTAAATACACCCATATCTTGTAATACGTCTTCAGCTGCAATCGTTTCTTTACGAATACGTGAGTCTGCGAAAGCAATATCTTCAGGGATAGATGCATTTAAATGGTGTGTAATCATAACCATATCTAAATGTTCATCTACAGTATTATGTGTGTAAGGTAATGTTGGGTTTGTAGATGAAGGTAAAATATTCGGATACGATGCAGATTTAATTAAATCTGGCGCATGTCCACCGCCAGCACCTTCTGTATGGTACATGTGTAAAACACGGTCTTTTACAGCGGCCATTGTATCTTCCATGAACCCAGCTTCATTTAATGTATCAGCATGTAATGCAATTTGTACATCAAATTCATCTGCTACATCCAATGCATGACTTAACGCTGAAGGAGTTGCACCCCAGTCTTCATGTACTTTTAAACCGATCACACCAGCATGAATTTGTTCAATTAATGCAGTGTGGTTTACAGCTTGTCCTTTACCAGTGAAACCAACATTAATTGGTAAATCTTCAGCAGCTTCTAGCATACGATGGATATGCCAAGGTCCAGGTGTAACGGTTGTAGCTTTAGCGCCTTCTGATGCACCCGTACCACCACCAATATGTGTTGTCACACCACTTTCAAGCGCAACTTCTGCTTGTTCGGGGTTAATAAAGTGAACGTGTGTATCGATACCACCAGCTGTTACGATTTTACCTTCAGCAGAGATAATATCAGTTGTTGAACCAATAATAATATCTACGTTATCCATGATATCAGGGTTACCTGCTTTACCAATTGCAAAGATATAACCATTTTTAACACCGATATCTGCTTTAACAATTTTGTCATAATCTATAATTAATGCATTTGTTAATACTAAGTCAGCCACTTTGCGGTCATCACGTGTAACGTTAGGGTTTTGAGCCATGCCATCACGAATAGATTTACCGCCACCAAACGTTGCTTCTTCACCGTAATTTGCATAATCTTTTTCAACAGTTGCAAATAAGTTAGTGTCACCTAGTCGTACTGCATCGCCAACAGTTGGACCATATAAACTTGTATACTGAGATTGAGTCATTTTAAAGCTCATTACTGTTTACCTCCCATTTTGTTCACATTTTTTTCGCCATTATCACCTTTTGGCGCAGCATATTCATCATTTTCACCAGTTGGACGATAAACGCGATCTTCGTCAATTTCACCGTTAACTAAACCTCTGAAACCATAAATTTTACGGTTACCAGCATATTCAACGAGTTGAACTTTTTTCTCATCACCAGGTTCAAAACGAACAGCAGCACCAGCAGGAATATCTAAGTGTTTGCCATATGCTTTTTCCCGATCAAATTTTAAACCTTCATTGGCTTCAAAGAAATGGAAATGTGAACCAACTTGAATTGGACGGTCTCCAGTATTTTTAACATTGATCACTGTTTCAAAATGACCTTGATTAATTTCAACTTCTGTATTTTTTATTTTAATTTCACCAGGTTTCATTTAAAAATCCTCCTTACACGATTGGATGATGAATAGTGATTAATTTAGTTCCATCTGGGAATGTTGCTTCAATTTCAATATCAGTCAACATGCTATCGACACCTTCCATGACATCATCTTTATTTAAAATTTGTTTACCGTAACTCATTAAATCAGCTACAGTTTTACCATCACGTGCACCTTCTAGTAATTCATCACTAATAAGTGCTAATGCTTCTGGGTAATTTAATTTTAAGCCACGTGCTTTGCGTCGACGCGCTACTTCAGCAGCTACCACGATCATTAATTTATCTTGTTCTCGTTGAGTAAAATGCACTGTTATACCTTCTTTCTTTTAAAAATAAGTACTGCAACATTAATCATAAAACTGTAGAATATTTTTAACAAGTAATTTATCTTTTAAATTTATTTAAAATCACTTTTTAAATTAAATTTGTATATATTTTTAATGTTACAAAAGTGTTTAAAAGATATAATAATTAGAAAGGAAATGAATAAAATAATAAAGGTGAGTTTATGAAATATGTAGAGATTTTCTTAAAAAATATTGCTCAAGTCGTATTTATGAATAATAAATGGTCAGGGCTGTGTATTCTTATAGGATTATTTATTGCAAATTGGAAAGTTGGATTAGGAGCAGCAGTGGGAAGTCTCATTGCACTTGTTCTAGCGCCGTACTTTAATTATAGTGAGGATGAAATTAATAATGGATTAGCTGGATACAATTCAGTATTAACAGCAATCGGGTTAGCATTATTCTTAGAAGTATCTTTAATGAACTGGATTGTACTTATTGTGGCAACGATTCTTACTTTACCAGTTGGAGCTGCAATCCGAGAAATTTTAAAACCATATGGTCTACCCATGTTAACTTTTCCATTTGTCTTTATGACTTGGTTAATTTTAGCAATGGGCATGCAATTTTCAAAAATGCATATCACAATAGATATTTTGCCTACTAAAATTAAACATCCAGACATCAGTCATTCACATGTGAATTTTATTAGTGGTATCATTACAAATTTTAGTGAAATTTTCTTAGTGACATCAATCATGGGTAGTCTGTTAATTATGATTGGTATTTTTATTGGTTCAGTAAAAGGCGGAATCTATGCAGTAGTATCAAGTGTTTTAGCAGTGATATGTATCACATTACTAGGTGGAGACTATCCCACTATTACTGATGGATTGTATGGCTATAACTCAATATTAACGGGTATTGCTTTGGGTGCGACGTTTAAAACAAAATTCAGTCGGATTCTTGCAGTGATTACTGGTTTATTATTAACAGTAGTGATGCATGGTGCATTAGCTACAACATTAGCTCCAATTGGTCTTCCTATTTTCACCGCTCCATTTATTTTTGCAACGTGGCTTGTGATGTTTGCAGGTAAAGAGCAACATGAAGTTAAAAGTTAGAACATATTAATGAGAGTGAGACCGCATTTCTTTTTGAATGTGTTGTCTCACTCTTTTTTTATTATTTATGCTAATTTAGATATGATATGGATGAGAAAGAAAAAGGAGAGGGTTAATATGAAACGTATTTATGTTGTGGGAAGTATGTCGATGGATTTGGTTGTGTCGACTGACCAAGTGCCAAGTAAAGGTGAAACAGTATTAGGAAATACATTTTTCACTACACCAGGCGGTAAAGGCGCGAATCAAGCAGTGGCAGCAGCAAGATTAGGTGACCATGTTCACATGGTAGGGTGTATTGGCGATGATATGTTAGGTAAACAAATTCTTGAAAATCTAAAGCATAATCATGTAAATGTTGAATATGTAAAAAAAGTAAAAGGACCTTCAGGTACCGCCCACATTACACTAGCTGATAATGATAATAGTATTATTGTTGTACCTTCAGCAAATCATAAAGTCACAGTCTCTTTGGTAGACTCAGCTTTGTCAAAAGCAAATAAAGGAGATATTGTGTTACTTCAACAAGAGATTCCAACTGATGTTGTTGCTCACACTGTTCATTATTGCTATGAACATGAACTTACTTCTATTTTAAATCCAGCTCCATATAGAGACATTTCAGATGATATATTGGAACAAGTAACATATTTAACACCAAATGAAACTGAAAGTGAAAATATGTTTGAAGGAGACATTGATCAAGCGTTAGAACGTTATCCTGATAAATTGATTGTGACACAAGGTGCATTAGGTGCTGTATTTTACGATGGTTTAGAACAAATTGAAATTCAAGGAATTGAACGAGAAGTAAAAGATACCACAGGCGCTGGGGATACATTTAATGGTGCGCTTGCAGTCGGATTACAAAAAGACTATTCACTTGCTAAAGCTATTGCATTTGCTAATGTCGCCGCTAGTCATTCAGTTACAGCACTTGGCGCACAAGGTGGTATGCCCACAATAAATGATATAGCTCAAGATTTAGATATGTAGGTTTTGTATATAAACGTGTTAAGTCTATTTTAAAATAAGCGTATTCAAAAGTTGAAACACATCTATTATAAATAATATAAAATTATTATATAATGTTGGAAGGTATTATAATATTTATATAACTTAAAGGAGTAACTATATGACTAAGACATATTTACTTAGCACGCTTATTGTTTTAATATCTATAGTTTTATGTGCATGTCAATTTTCAACATTGTCATCATCAAAGAAAGACACTAAAAAGGATAAAGAAAATATCGCAAATATATATGCGAAAAAAAGTACTCAGAATAAAAAAGATTGGCAAGTGTATCAAGGTGATATTGCACATGTATTTTATCATCCAGTGATTACTGAACCTAAAGTAGCTTTTACACAAGAGAAGAATCAAGCTAAGGGTAATTTTGATTGGATGATTACAGCTGATGAGTTTAAGCGTTCATTAAATGAACTCTATAAACACCATTACATATTAATAGATCCACATGAGGCTTATGATTTAAAAGGAAAGACAGTTACTAGAAAAGAATTAAAATTACCTAAAGGTAAGAAACCATTAATTTTATCCATTGATGATATGAATTATTATGAGTACATGAGAGGTCATGGATATGCAGATCGTTTAGTGTTAGATCAGAAACAACATGTCGTTTCTGAAACTAAAGATAAAAATGGTAAGGTAACAACAAGTGAAACAAATGATATTGTACCTATATTGAATCAATTCGTGAAAGACCATCCTGACTTTTCACTCAATGGTCAAAAAGGCGTCGTTGCGCTAACAGGATACAATGGCGTGTTAGGTTATCGAACAAATGAGTTAAATAATAAAGATTATCTAAAACGTAAAGAAGATGCTAAAAAAGTTGTCAAAGCAATGAAACGAGATGGTTGGACATTTGCAAGTCATTCATGGGGACATATCGATTTTGCAAATAGCTCATATCATCAAATTGTTCGTGACACGAAACGTTGGAAAAACGAAGTAGAGCCCATTATAGGAAAAACAGACTTATTTATATATCCACACGGTGCTCAAGATAGAGGGTCTAAAGCATATCAATATCTTGTTCATGATGAAGGATTTAAATTTTTAGCAGGTGTAGGACCAAATAATTTTACAGATATCGGCAATGATAGTGTCTATCAAGATCGTGTTGCGATTGATGGATTAAATTTATATGATTTTAAATATAAATTAAAGCCATTTTTAGATCCGAGTAAGGTGTATAGTGAGAAAGATCGTCAATATTTTAAAGGAGATAAATCCTATCAATAGTATGCTATAAACAAAAGAGTTGGACAAAATTCATAAGACCATTTGTTCAACTCTTTTTTATTTTATAATTAAAGAATATATATTAGATACTTAGTTGTAATTCGCCTATAAAGTTGTTATAAAATATATTATACAATATTATAAAAATAAAAAGTAGGTAATATAATGTTTTTGAAAGTAACACAAAGTATTGGAATACTTAGTTTATTTACATTATTAGGAACGTCAATCTCTCATGCAGCAGAAACACCCGTTGATATTACAAATAAAGAAGGTAATGTCGCAGTAAGTTCAAATTATGAACCTGATGGTGTAACGCTTACGACACAACAAGGCCAAATATTATATAATTTCCAAGGAAATAAAGAAGCGGATCCTGCTTCTTTGTCTAAAATGATGACCCTTTATTTAACATTAGAAGCAGTTCATCAAGGAAAACTTAAGTTAGACGATAAAGTTAAAATCACGAGCGCGTATGATCAATTATCTAAAAAGCCAAATTTAACATCTGTCCCTTTAAATCAAGGTCAAATATATACTATTAAAGATTTATTAACACAGGCAGCCTTACCTTCAAGCAATTCAGCCGCAATGATTTTAGGAGAACAAGTGAGCGGCAATACGTCAACGTTCACAGACAAAATGAATGCACAAGCTAAGGCTTTTCATATGAAACATACACATTTTGTGAATCCAGCAGGTGCTGCTAATGATTTACTTGGACAACAAGCACCAAAGAAATATAGAAAAGATATTTATCCTAAAAGTACGTCAGAAGATATTGCGATATTATCTCATCACTTAATCGCCAAACATCCGAAAATTTTAAACATAACGCAACTTAGTCAAGATACTCAAAAAGGTTATACTTTTAACAATACTAATTTATCAATTAAACATGAGCCACTTTACTTAAAAGGTACAGATGGATTGAAAACGGGTACGAGTGATAAAGGATATAATATTGCTTTAACTAACCAACAAAATCACCTTCGACTCAATGAAGTGGTTATGAATGTGGCACCGTATATGGATAATAATGCCAAATACAATCGTAATCGAATAGGGAATGCGATTTTTAAACATTATCGCGAAGAATATGAATACAAAAAAGTATTATCTAAAGGAGAACATAAGATTGACGGTAAGACATATAAAGTAGATAAAAATTTATATGATACCGTTCCTAAAGATAACAAAAAATGGGATATACGAATCAATAAAGATGGAAAAGCCTATGTGCATTATAAACGTGATTTCTTACCAGAAACGACGTATCCACGAGTAAATGCTAAAAAAGTATGGAAATGGTTCTAAATAAAAGCGGGATACACTTTACCGTACTATTAATTGTGAGATGAATGTCAAACAATTTAATAAGTCAGTACGATATTTGTTTCCCGCTCTCGTTTTATTTTAATAACTTTAAATGAACTTCTCTCGCTCCACAAATCATGGTAACGATATCTGAAGACACGTCATCAATGGATTGTTGACCATACTGAATCCAGTTTAGAATAACGCTTAAAATGCCTCCAGCTAGAAATTCTCCATAAATGAACTCATCTATGTAAAATTGTCCAATTTGTTTATCAAATTCAATTTGTCGTTTAACCACTGCATAAATTTGATTATATAAAATTTGATAAACTTCACTATAAATATTGATAGAAATGACACTTTTTACCATTGCTTTGTTATCACTAATGAAAAGTAAAATATCTTTCATAAATTTATTGAAAAATTGTCTCGGATCTTTTGGATCAATTTCAGGCAAATGTAACGTTCGAAAATATTCAATTAATGTACCAACAATATGATTAAGTAAATCATACTTATCATTGAAATGACGGTAAAATGTAGAACGACGTACATTTGCTTTTTCGCATAAATCTTGAATCGTGATATTGTCAAAAGATTTCGTTTCAAGCAAATCTGAGAATGTAGTAATGAGTGCTTTTTTTGTTCGTTGTACACGTAAATCTTGATTATTCATGTTGTTCACCTCTCATTTAGGACATTTTATCAAAAATGTCACTTAAGTTACATTTTCACTTAACTGACTCACAATAATATTTTATAAAATGATTATAATATAAGCGAAGGGTAGATTAATTTCTAAAGCATTTACTTATAGTTTACTACTTTTCATAGATAACTAAAAAATATAAATTGGGAAGTGAATCATATGTACTATAGTAATGGAAATTATGAAGCATTTGCACGTCCGAAGAAACCTGAACATGTAGAACAAAAGTCTGCTTATTTAATTGGCTCTGGATTGGCTTCTTTAGCTGCTGCATGTTTTTTAATTAGAGATGGGCAAATGGATGGGTCAAACATTCACATTTTAGAAGAATTATCTAAATCTGGTGGAAGTTTGGATGGAACTGAACTTCCAATGAAAGGCTATGTCATGCGTGGTGGCAGAGAAATGGAGAACCATTTCGAGTGTTTATGGGATTTATTTCGCTCCATCCCATCACTTGAAATTGAAGATGCTTCAGTTTTAGATGAGTTTTATTGGTTAAATAAAGAAGATCCAAACTACTCACGATGTCGTGTTATTGAAGAAAGGGGTCAACGCTTGCCTACAGACGGAGACTTTACTTTAACGAAACAAGCAATGAAAGACATACTTCAATTATGTTTGATGAAAGAAGAAGATTTAAATGATGTAACAATTTCAGATGTCTTGTCAGAGGATTTCATGAATTCGAACTTTTGGATTTATTGGAAACGATGTTCGCATTTGAACCTTGGCATTCTGCGATGGAAATGCGTCGTTATTTAATGAGATTTGTGCATCACATTGGAGGATTAGCTGATTTTAGTGCTTTAAAATTTACTAAATACAATCAATACGAATCACTCGTACGCCCTATGGTTGCATACTTAACGTCCCATGGTGTGCAATTTGAATATAATGTTCAAGTGCTTGACGTTAAAGTAGATGTTACTACCAAAGACAAAGTTGCTAAAACAATTGAACTAAAACGAAATGGTAAAAAAGAAACGATTCAGCTCACACCCGATGATCTCGTATTTATTACTAATGGTAGTATCACAGAAAGTTCAACATATGGTGATAATGACACACCCGCACCTCCTACAAAAGATATTGGCGGAAGTTGGAACTTATGGCGTAACTTAGCCAAACAAAGCCCTGAGTTTGGTAATCCTGAAAAGTTTTATAAAGATTTACCAGATAAAAGTTGGTTCGTCTCAGCAACGGTAACGACAAATAACAAGACGGTCATTGAAGCTATCGAACGTTTATGTAAACGGGATCCATTAGCTGGAAAAACAGTTACAGGTGGGATTATCACAGTGAACGATTCTAAATGGCAAATGAGTTTTACTGTGAATCGTCAACAACAATTCAAACAACAACCTAAAGATGAAGTGAGTGTATGGGTATACGCTTTATATTCAGATGAGAAGGGCGATTATATCCATAAACCGATTGTTGAATGTAGTGGTCATGAAATATGTCAAGAATGGTTATATCATATGGGATTACCTATTGATCAAATAGAATGCCTCGCAACACAACATTGTAATACGATTCCTGTATATATGCCTTATATTTGTTCATATTTCATGCCAAGAGCGATTGGCGATCGACCACTTGTTGTCCCTCAGCACTCTCGTAACTTAGCCTTCATTGGTAACTTCGCAGAGACAGAAAGAGATACAGTGTTTACTACAGAATATTCTGTAAGAACAGCGATGGAAGCAGTTTATCAATTACTGGACATAGATAGAGGTGTTCCAGAAGTCATGGCGACAGAATTTGATATTCGTGTCTTATTAGATGCGATGTATGAACTTAATGATCGTAAAGACTTGAAAACATTAGCCGAGCAAAATAAAATACAACAAGTTGCATTACACACGTTCTTGAAAAAAATAAAAGGTACGTTTGTAGAAGAACTCTTGAAGCAACATAAATTATTATAATAGTGTGTAGGTAAATGTTAACCCCCGCGTGTTTGAGGGCATGCGGGGGTTAAATCATTATTATTCAATATATCGTCTTAAATGTTTTGCTGTAACAGAGTTGTTAATATCTAGGAGTCCTTTAGGTTCTCCAGCATACAATAATTGTCCTCCATGTTTACCAGCAAATGGTCCAATGTCAATAAATCCATCTGCTTCTGTCATCATTGTTAAATTATGTTCGATTAAAATAACAGTATTCCCTTTATCAATCAAATGATTAAAGCATTCAACGAGAATAGATAAATCGTCTTCGTAAAGTTCTGTTGTAGGTTCATCAAAGATAAATATTTTTTAAGTTATTTTGTGTTGCTCAATAATTTCGATATCGGACATGGTTTTTACCTCATTGCTATTATTACGCGACAGTAGTAAATGTATTCACTTTTCTAAAGGAAGAATAGTAACGTCAAGATTAAAATAGGTTTTTAAAAAATCTTTATAATTTTCACGTGTGACAGCGAATTGCTCTTTTTTATATCTTTTAGTAAGGGTAAGGTGATGATAAGACATCGTAGCTCGACCAAAATTTTGTGGTTTTGTAATCATGAGTTGCTTTACAAATATAGATTCAGGATGTGAGGTATTGTAGTTAATCATTTTATCAAAATCATGAATATCACGAGAAATAAACTCTGCTTTATAACGTGTTATCCACGTTGTTTCTTCCAGTTTTTGAAGAAGATACGTCGTAGGGGTTTCAAAAATGGCACGAAATTGACCTGTCTTTTCAAACACAATTTGTGTCGCTTCAATTGAAGTTATTGGGAGTGCTTGTAATGGTAAATCGCCAAATCCCACATCAGCAATATAGTAACCATTGTTAATAAGAACAACTAGTGATAAATGAGAGCCTTTAGGGCTGTAGTTGCCATTAGGCTGATGAACGGTTGCTGACATTCGAAACACTTTAAAACCTTTAGCTTCTAAGTAGCTACCGAAGAAGTGATTCATTTCATAGCAAAACCCACCACGATGTTGATATATAAATTTATTAAATAAATAATCTAAATCAACTGAAATCTTTTCTTTATTTTGAACACTAATATTTTCAAAAGGAACGGTTAGCATAAAGCGTTCCATATAATAGTTAAGTGCATCTAAAGTAGGTTGAGGATAACGTTGAGACTCAATATTTAAATAATCTTCAATTGCTTTAATATCCATAGTTTCTCCTCCTTAATCAATATGTATCCAAAATATAAAATAGAGCAAACGTGTGTTCTTCAATGAACACACGTTGGTGATTATAGTTCTTGTTTCTTAAAAATAGATAGTGATGAAAAATAAGAAATGACAAAAATAATAACACCAAGCAATGCATAACTACCAGTTGCTACTAAAACGAGTGGGTTTGAAGCGATTTTACTTATTGAACCTGCTTTTATGAGTATTGGCATAACAGCAAAGAACCACATGGATAAAAATAATGCAACAGCAACAACTGCTGTAGTAAGCATAATGACATTTGAATTCTCAGGACCAAATTTAAATGTGAGTGGAAACATTAATGCATACGTACAAGCCATCCCAATACCTATGAATGCTGAAAATAATGTAACCATAATATCTTGAGTCACGATAAGACAAATGATGGCGCCAATTATCAAACCAAGTAAAATGAGTAAACCATAAAAGGCAAAGTATGCTTTTACATAAGTATGTCTATGTGTAGGAAGGGTAGACACATAGTACATCCATTTAGAATCTTTTTCACGTTTTAAGTTATCTGATACGGGAGATAATAACATGACCATTAGCATGAAACAACACATCATTGGACTAAAAAATGCAAACACAATACTTAATACGATACCAATAATTAAATAGGTTATGAGCGATTTTTTAGAAGCATAAAAACTACTAAGTATAAGTCCTTTCATTATTTATCACCTCGCATAATTAATTTTGTAGCATCATCAATACTTTGAAGCGGGCGTGCTTGTTCAAAGTGTTGACGTTGCTTGACTAACGTTTGACGTTGACCATGACGTATTCGTGAAGCAATGATTACCTCTTGAGGTAAGTCTAAAGGGGAAGTTTCATCTGTTTCGATAATGCCATAATCAGTTAGTAATATATGTTTGTCTTCTTGTAAAAGAATATGACCATCGCGCATAAAAATAAGTTTTGTAGCAAGTTGTTCCATATCCTCTGAAATATGAGATGAAAGTAAAATACCATGCCCTTTTGATACATAATCTTCGAGAATTTCTAACACTTCTTCTCGTCCTGAAACATCCATACCAGCTGTTGCTTCATCTAAGATTAATAATTTTGTCTCATGAGAAAGTGCGATGGCTAATGCTGCTTTCATGCGCATCCCTCTAGAAAAAGTAGAAATTTGATTATTTTTAGGTAATTCAAATGATTGAATAAGATTGAAAAATTGATCACTATTCCAATGTTTAAAAATATTTAAAAATACTTTATCAATCTCTGTTATTGTCAATTTATTCGGTACACGTAAATCATCAA
Organism: Staphylococcus sp. HMSC034C12; assembly: GCF_001835895.1. Classification (NCBI taxonomy): domain Bacteria; kingdom Bacillati; phylum Bacillota; class Bacilli; order Caryophanales; family Staphylococcaceae; genus Staphylococcus; species Staphylococcus sp. HMSC034C12. The sequence goes on from NZ_KV826307.1 coordinate 181,078, forward strand.
AAACTACACCCACGTGTTCTTTATAATCTTTATCTTTTTCGGAAATAATTTGATTGAAAAAAGAAATCTCTCCTGAATCTTTAAATCGATTACCCACTAATGTGTTAATAAGTGTGGATTTACCTGATCCATTTTTACCAATTAAGCCAATGACCTCACCTGGATTTAAAGTAAATGAAATATCATTTAATTCGAAATTTGAATTCTTATACGATTTATTAAGTTGTTGTACTTGAAGTAAATGTGTCATCTAATGATCCTTTCTTTATAGAAATGAAAACTATGAATGATAAAATTTATATGTTTTTAATAAATGACTAAATCCATTATAAATAAACAAAATGATTAAAATAAAGATCCCTAATGTTTGGGAATGGCCAGTTTCTAATGAATAAAAGCCTAAAAATATTGCACCAATCATAATTAAAGATAGGTTAATATAGAATGTTTTGAACAAGGAGTTAAAGTAAATATGTCGTTCTCCTTCATCTAAAATATTAATTAATTTCTCAGCATAATTTTTTTCTCCTAATTTGGGATAGCGAGAATCAAATTTACGATAAAATAATCCTGTAATTACCGAGGAAATAATCGTTGTCATAAAAGGAAGTAATGCCCAACTACTAGCACTAGAATTTCCATTTCCTAAGACAATGATAAAAAGAGCAATAAAGCTAATTGTTAATTCTAGATAATAAATAAATGAATTTTGCATATATGCTAAATTAGCTTTCTTATCATATGAATCCGCCTCATCTTCATCAATATGTGTTTCGGATAAACGTTTGTAATGAACGGCCTTTTTTTGAATCATAATTAAATACATACTTAAGACTAGGATAAGTGCCACACAGATTAATGAGATTAAAATGACATTTGAATGTGTAGCATAATGATAATTTCCAAAGAAGTGAAAGCTATGGTTGTAGTCAATGAATAAAGCTATACATCCTCCAATCAGTCCGCCAATTAACAAAGTGATTATAAAACGACCTATTTTCATAAATCTTCCTCCTCAATTATAAAGATAGATTCAACAGGTTCATTAAAAATACGAGCTATTTTTATAGCAGTTAAAATAGAAGGTGTAAAGTCATTTCTTTCAATGAGAGATACAGTTTGACGTGAGATGCCTGCTTTTTTAGCAAGTTGCGTTTGATTATAACCTTCTCTTGCTCGTAATTCTTTCAATCGATTTCGCAATCATCATCATCTCCTCACAATCAGTGTATATTATCATAGTCATTTTGACAAATATATTTGTCAAAAAGTATCTAAAGTAAATTATGGGTAAGACTAACGATTGTCTGATGTTAGACATCCGGATGTCTAAAGCGTCTTACTATTTAATCTTATCCACTGTGTAATGTCTTCAAGATTATAAAGCTTGATAATATCTTGATATATATCGTCTAAATTTATATTAGAAAGTGTAGAAATCAATGTATGTTCAATATGATTTAAAGCTATACTGATGTTACATTGTTGTGCTTTGTGTCCTTCTTTTTCTCCTAAAAAGTTGGTAAGTAAATGTTGACTTGAGAAGATATTGCCACGACCTTCAATAGCTAAAAAGACATCGTAAAAAGTAATATCTTTGAGTTTTTTTCTAAGTGTAAATCCTCCATTTTTACCAGTTGTTGAATATACCAAATTTTCTTTTACTAATGCTTTTACTATTTTTTTTAAGTAAGAATCAGAAACTTTAAGTCGCTTGCTTAAAGCGGTAGATGTCATTACTGACTGACGAGGGAGTTGGTTTAAAATTAATAAGACATATATTGCTTGTTCCCAACCGGTAGATAATTTCATATATAAGCCTCCTATCAAACCTATTATATAATATTTTTATATTATATTTAAAAAATAAAGTAGTTCCTATATAATTGTATTTAAAGACAAAATATATCTCAATTATCTTTAATTAAAAATAGGGAGACGACAGCAGTGAAAAAACATTTAAATACTTCAATAACATTTTATATGTCCATTCTTTTTACGACTATTTTTATGGGATCATCTTTTCCAACTGGCAAATATTTAATTTCAAATGAACATGTTCCACCTATGCTTCTTGGTGGATGGCGATTTGTTATCGCAGGATGTATGATGTTAATCCTTACATTTATGAGAAATGGGGAAAGGGGCATTCTACCCACAAGTAAAGGGAATAGTTATAAAGGATTTATATTAGTGTTCGTTATTGGATTTTTACAAACAGCAGGGACGATGGGATTATTAAATTTTGCAATGGCATTTGGCGTGTCTTCTTCTATATCATCTATTCTATTATTTACGAACCCGCTATGGCTGGCCTTTTTAGCACATTTTATTTTAGATGAAAGGTTAACAAAAATTAAAATTACTTCACTTATACTTGGTGTGTTTGGAGTAGGATTATGTCTCGGATTAGATGAAACATTATTTGGATGGGGGACGCTTTTTGCACTAGCTGGTTCATTATGTTGGTCAATCAATACAATAGTGACAAAAAAGGTAGTGTTTGATAAAGGGCCCTGGGTTTTAACAGGATGGCAACTATTATTCGGTGGTATGTTTATGCTGATAATGAGTCTCGTTTTAAAAGAACATTATACACTTAGTTCGCTTAATCATTGGGGATGGATATGGTTCTTTTGGCTTATTATTCCAGCTTCTGTAGGTTCATTTGGATTATGGTTTTATAGCTTAAGCCAACGAGGGGCAACTACGGCGAGTAGTTTCTTATTTTTAGTACCACTATTTTCGACACTATTTTCAATTATAGGATTAAGAGAGCCCTTCACGCTTCATTTAATTTTAGGAGGTTTATGCGTTGTTGTGGCATTAATGTTAATTCATCGTCAACCGAGGAAAAATGTTTTATAAAATACAATATTCAATACATTGAATATAAATACATATATTAATAGAAATTAGATTATATAAAACTTTAGTTAAGCCTTTTGAAATTGTCTTACTTTTAACATAATGAAAAAATATGAAAACTTGTCATTACTATATTTTTGAGAAATAAAAAATTTAAAAAAATCTCTTCACAGAGAATGTAATTTTGTGTAGTATATCTTTCATATGATTTTTAGAGAGAAAAAGGAGGAAACAATAATGAAAGATAACAGAATGATGTTCTTCATATTTATGTTAGGTACATTTACAGTTGGAATGGCAGAATATGTTGTTACTGGTTTATTAACTCAAATTGCAAGCGATATGAAAGTGCCTATTTCGAGTGCAGGGTTATTAATTAGTGTGTATGCAATTAGTGTTGCATTAATCGGTCCATTAATGCGTGTATTTACTTTAAAAGTGCGCGCACAACGTTTACTCCCAGTATTGATGGCCATTTTTATTATAAGTAATATAATAGGGATGTTAGCACCGAATTTTCCAATATTACTGTTATCTCGATTATTGTCAGCCTCTATGCACGCGCCTTTCTTTGGCGTATGTATGAGTGTGGCGGCAGCCGTTGCGCCACAGGGTAAAAAACCACAAGCGATTGCTCTAGTTCAAGCTGGATTAACAATTGCAGTGATGATTGGCGTGCCATTCGGTTCATTTTTAGGTGGATTTGCGAATTGGCGCTTTGTCTTTGGCGTCATGATTTTGTTAGCTGTCATTACTATGTTAGGAATGATGAAGTTTGTACCTCATGTCGCTTTGAGTACAGAAGCGAGTGTGAAAAAAGAATTAAAACTATTTAAAAATCCACATATCTTAATTGTAATGGCAATTATTGTCTTTGGTTATTCAGGCGTATTCACAACTTATACGTTTATGGAGCCAATGATTCATAAATATGCACCATTTGGAATTGTTGGTTTAACTGTATGTTTATTTATGTTTGGCCTTGGCGGTGTGGTTGGTAACTTGCTTACAGGTAATGTACCAGAACATAAACTTACCCAGTACTTGTTCTATACCTTTGTGTTATTGTTTATAACGATTGTTTTATTTGTAACAGCAGTGCATAGTGCGATTTTAGCAATTATTATTTGTTTCTTATTTGGTTTCGGCACTTTCGGTACAACGCCTCTATTAAATAGTAAAGTGATTTTAAGTGCACATGAGGCACCATTACTTGCAAGTACACTTGCAGCTTCAGTCTTTAATATTGCAAACTTTTTAGGTGCAATTGTGGGATCAATACTATTATCAATGGGATTCTCATATCTTACGATTACATTTGTATCAGGCGGGATCATTATCTTAGGAATTATAATTAATACAATTAATCATTTTTATGAAAAAAAACATATAACGTTTAATCACTAATAAAAAGCGTTCTAAATTGGACTTTTTCAATTTAGAACGCTTATTTGCTATTCAGGTTTAACTTTTAATGTTGGTTCATACATTTCGTGATTAAAATGATTTTTAGAAAATTGACGTAAATCATTGATGAAATGTGAAATGTTTTTATCTAATTTATCTTTCGTTTTCACAATGATTGTACGGTCGAAATCACTTTTTTCAAAATAATCTCCATAAATACGAGCAGCTATAGAAAATTTAGAGATATAACTTTCAAGTGTTTCATAACAATTTAATAACGCACGAATAGGTGCATTGGCTTCTTCCTCGTGATGGCTCATTGTCCCTAACAACTCTTGGATTTGATGATCTAGTTTGTTAAATAATTGGGTAATATCTTCACAATATTCTAATGTTTGTTGTTTATTATATTTTGCGCCTTTTTCACCTAAGTCAACCTTACATATTTTTGAGGCTTTATAGGCGGTTAGGTCAATCATACTCATGATGTCATTTTTATAATCTTCCTTTTTTTCCGCTTGTTGTTTTGTAAATTGATATTTAATACCTAAAAATGTTCCAATAAGTGCGAAAACACCACCTACGATTGCTGCTAAAAATTCACTCAAGTTTCTCAATCCTTTCAATAGTAGTCAACTATATTTTACACCATAAAATGTAAAGTGAATGTTAAAGAACAACCTTAAAATCGACAACTTGAGGAATACGAGATAAATCGTGGTGCGTCATATAATCAATTAGTACTTGTGCGCCTTCTTCTTGAATATCTTTAACGACTGGCGCTTCTGCAAACATTTTATAATCTCCGCCTCCAACTGCACGATAGTTGTTCACACATATGGTATACGTTTTTGTGTCTTCTAAAGGTGAATCGCCGACTTTAATATCTGAAACACGTTGTCCTATAGGTGCACCAGCATGAATGGTATAAGAGATTCCTCCATACATATCATAATTAAAATGTTGAGGTTTTGGAGATAAAAATGTGTCACTGACTGTGATTTCATTATTGTCACTTACACTAAAATAACTTGCTGATTTTTCTAAAGCGGCTTTAATTCCTTTGCCATTAAGTTCTAAAACTTGGAATGTGTTAGGAAAAGGATAGTTATTAATGATATCTCGCATTGTGACTTGTTGATTAAAGCCTTTAGCTGAATCAAATAGTGCAGTGCTTGCTATATCTGCACCACTTTTTTCTAACAAAATATAATTTATCAGATTAATAAGTGAATGAGGGTGCGTTCGAGCTTCGAATTGATGAGTGACTAGCATTGGTTCTAATAATGTTGTAATGTCCGTATCAAGCCAATCTTCAAGTTCATTTAAAAGTGAATGATCGTTGTTAGATAATGTTAATGAAAGATGAGAGGGCACAGATACAAGAGTGCTCTGTTTATCTGTAATTCGATGTTCATGATCTAAAGTTAATGTCACCTTACCAAATTCTGTACCTCGTGTACCTGGTTGGATAATAGCGGTGTCATTTTTTATCATTGCAATATCACGATGTTGGTGTCCTGTTATAAGCACGTCAATATCTTTATGGAAACGTTCTAGTATGTCAGATCCTTCATTTTCTCCAGTTAATTCTTCAGTAGGTATATCAGTATCAAGACTTTTTTCAAAACCGCCATGATAAGACACAACGACAACATCTGATTTTTTACGAACGTCTGGTAAAATACATTTTAATGTTTCAACTGCACTGTTGAACGTTAATCCTTTAATATGGGCAGGTTGTTCCCAATTTGGAATGAATTGTGTTGTTAATCCAATGACGCCAATAGTTATCTCGCCACGTTTAAAATAACTTACGCCTTGACCAGTCAAAGGTGCGTTATTGTAATCAAAAATATTTGCACACAAGATAGGATGATGAAGATGGTTTAAAGTATTTTGTAAATAAGGTAATCCATAATTAAATTCATGATTACCTAATGTACCAAAGTCAAAATTAAGACAATTATAAATATCCGTAAGAGGTTGACTTGATTGTTCTTCAGTTGCTAGGTAATGGCATAAAGGAGAACCTTGTAAAAAATCACCATTATCAATTTTAAAACTATAGTCATCTTGTTGACGTTCTTGTTCGATAAGTTGATTTACTTTTAATAATCCCATAGGAAGATTTTGGTTTCTTTTTGAAAAGTCAGTGGGAAAAATATAGCCGTGTATATCACTTACGATATAAAAAGAGAGTTGTGTCATAGGTCATTTCCTTTCATAAATAAAGAGATAAAAAAGGGAAGTAGTTTATTGAACGCCACATACCTTTATTATCTCTTATGTGTTGTATTACTATTATAAATTATTGAATTGAACCTGTAGCAAGTGTTTTACTACCTTGTTTTAAACGAATATTCGCACCTGAAATAGATTCAGATGTTTTAGCTGTAAAAGTTAACGTTGCGTTACCTTGGTCGTCAGTGGTTACACTTTGTTCTTGACTATAGCCTACCGTATCATAATTTTGCCCATCTTGAGAAAAACTTGCAAGCTGTCTACCACCATCTTGATAAACACCTAATTTTAAATGATCAATAGTTGTGTTTTTAGCCATGTTTGTTAATTCAACTTGAATATTAAATGGTTGATTTACTGATACATTATCTGGTAAATGGAATTGAATATTATTGCTAGAAATCATTGAATTAGAAGTAGTTGTATCTTGAGAAGACTGTGATGTATTTGTATCCTCTTGTGAATGATTATTTTCAGTCGTATTATCTTCTGTACTATTCGCTTTGTTATTACCATTATGGCTACCATGATTTTTATGATTACTATTTAGTTGTGATGATGTACTGCCATAACTACCTAGTTTAAATGTTGAACGATCGTACCATTTATAACCAGTTGGAGGTTGTGACCATGGTTCTTTTTCAGGTTCAGTTGAATGTTGTGGTTGTTCGAAATTAAGAAGTGGCGTAGGTTGATCTAACTTAATACCTGTTTCTTTTAAATTCGGTGTATTATCTTTTTTTCCAAACCAAGTTGTAATATTTTCAAGTAATTTACTATTATCTTGTTCTTTAAACCCATCATACGTTTTCTTAGTTCTTCCATTATCTTCACGTACATATTTAGGTGTACTATCTTCGACTAATGATGAATCTCCAATGAAGGCTGCTTTTCCTTTGCCTACTTTTGAGATAGCAACATAAGGGCCTTCTACTATACCACCGCCATTGTAAATACCTTGATCGACTGCATGAGACCAACATTGTTTTTGAGATAAATGGTCTGGTAAGAAAATAATACCTTTTGCTTTTGTAGGATCTGTAATGGCAAGAGTTGAACCAGCATGCATTGATACAGAATGTACACCTTCAGTAATACCAAAGCTGTCACTAGATGATACAATATTTTGAGTGTTTAAATCACCTAAAGCGTTGTAACGAAAACGTACACCGAAGTGTTCAGAAAGCCAATCTGAACTTTTAACATTGCGCATAGCTTTAGCATGTTTTTCCTCATTTGTTAAATCTTTGGTGATATCTTGATATGCACCACGACGATAACCATTCATCACTTCTGAAGAATCGAAACGATTTAAGTTTCTGTCTGCATTATAATGATCAGAGATAAAGATGATATTGCCACCTTTTTCAACAAAATTAAGCATAGCTTGTTGTTCTCTCTTTTTAAAAGGAATATTGGCTTCTGGAAGAACGAGAATATTGGTACCACGTAGTGTATTAGGTGTAATATTAGATTCTCCATCGATTTGTTTCACAGTATATCCTTGTTGACGCATTGAATCAGCATAATCGGAAAAACCACCGTCAATGACCCAATCAGCAGCTCCTGCCGTTTGGCCGTGTGAAGCGTCAAAAGCGACAGTTTGAGTGGTAGTTTGATTTGGTGCAGCGTGACTGATTGGCGTTGTAGATAATGTAATTGCTGAAGCTAAAATAGTACTACTTAATACTTTTATCCATTTCATATTTTTATCTCCCAAATATATTTTTAAATGATTTATAGAAAAAGTATAATAAAAAAATAAGTTGATAATAGATTATTTAGAGAATGTTTAAATAAATTTTACAATTCTTTAACAGTGTAAAACAATTCTATAAAAAATTCACACATAATAAATGTTATTTTGGTTAATATTGTGCTACTCTTAATATTGTCAAATGAAATGCGTTGACAAATTACATGAATGTATACATAGCGAACGGGGGCAATATGTTATGAAGCAATTGAAGTACCTTTTAGTATTAGCGCTATCAGTTATTATTTTTGCAGCAGCATGTGGAAATAATAGCTCGTTAGACAATAATAAAAGTAGTAATTCGGATGGTGGATCAAGTTCAAGTAAAGATGGCTACACACCTAAAGAATTAACTGTACAATTCGTACCATCACAAAATGCAGATACACTTGAAGCAAAAGCAAAACCGCTTGAAAAATTATTATCTAAGAAATTAGGTATTCCAGTAAAAGTTTCTGTATCAACAAATTACAATACAATTGTTGAAGCAATGAAATCTAAAAAAGTAGATGTTGGTTTCTTACCACCAACTGCTTACACGTTAGCACATGATCAAAAAGCAGCTGATTTATTATTACAAGCACAACGTTATGGTGTGAATGAAGATGGTTCTAGTAATAAAAAACTTGTAAAAGATTATAAATCAGAAATCTTAGTTAAAAAAAATTCAGGTATTAATAGCTTAAAAGATTTAAAAGGTAAAAAAATCGCATTACAAGATGTAACTTCAACAGCAGGTTACACATTCCCAATTGCAACAATTAAAAAAGATACTGGTATTGACGCTACTAAAGATATGAAAATCGTAAACATGAAAGGTCATGACCAAGCTGTGATTTCATTATTAAATGGCGATGTTGACGCTGCAGCTGTATTCCAAGATGCACGTAACATTGTTAAAAAAGATCAACCCAACGTATTTAAAGATACTAAAATTCTTAAACTAACAAAACCAATTCCTAACGATACGATTTCAGTTCGTCCTGATATGAACAAAGACTTCCAAGATAAACTTAAAAAAGCATTTAAAGACATCTCTAAAACAAAAGAAGGACATAAAATTATTAGTGAAGTATACTCTCACGAAGGCTATACAGATGCTAAAGACTCAGACTTCGATATCGTAAGAAAATATGAAAAAGAAGTTCAAGATATGAAATAATTTTCACATAGATAGAACTAAATAAGTGATAAAGAGAAGAGGCTAGGACAATTGAGTCATATAAGAAATGCATATATCATTTCTTATGATCTTGTCCCGACCTCTTTCTCTGTATTAAAAAGAAGGGTGTAAACATACATGAGTCAGATAGAGTTTAAAAATGTGAGCAAGATTTATCCTAATGGTCATGTGGGGTTAAAAGATATCAATTTAAACATTGAAAAAGGTGACTTTGCTGTTATCGTAGGTTTATCAGGTGCAGGGAAATCTACTTTATTAAGATCTGTCAATCGTCTACATGATATTACTTCAGGAGATATTACAATTGAAGGTAAATCGATTACTAAAGCTAAAGGTAAAGAATTATTAATGATGCGTCGTAATATAGGAATGATTTTCCAACATTTTAATTTAGTCAAACGATCTACTGTGTTGAGAAATGTATTAAGTGGTCGTGTCGGTTATCATCCAACTTGGAAAATGATATTAGGATTATTTCCAAAAGAAGACAAAATTAAAGCAATGGATGCGTTAGAACGTGTGAATATTTTGGATAAATATGACCAACGTTCAGATGAACTGTCTGGAGGTCAACAGCAACGTATTTCAATTGCACGTGCCTTAGCGCAAGAGCCAGCGATTATTTTAGCAGATGAGCCTGTTGCATCTTTAGACCCACTCACTACTAAACAAGTTATGGATGACTTGAAAAAAATCAATGAAGAGTTAGGTATTACCATTTTAATTAACCTACACTTTGTTGATTTAGCATTAGAATATGGCACACGTATTATTGGTTTACGTGCAGGAGAACTGGTTTATGATGGTCCGGCAAGTGAAGCGAATGAAGATGTATTTAATGAAATTTATGGCCGTAAACTTAATGACGATGAGAAGCTAGGGGTGGAGTAATATGGCAACACCTACTACAAGTAAATATGATCAATATTTAAATAAGAAATTCTCTTTCAAAACTAGTTTAACTCTATTTTTAGTGATTGCGCTCGTCGTGTGGAGTTTTTTATATACGGGCTTTAGCTTTAGTGACTTAATGGTAGGGATTCCACAAATCGGTTCTTTCTTTGGGCAAATGGTTCCACCAGATTGGAGTTATTTAAATACTATTACCAAACCTATGTTAGACACAATTCGCATGGCGATTGTAGGGACATTCTTAGGCTCCATCGTATCAATTCCAGTTGCATTGCTCTGTGCTAGTAATATTGTAAAAACAAAGTGGATTACGATTCCATCACGTTTTATTTTAAATATTGTACGTACCATTCCTGATTTATTATTAGCTGCTGTCTTTGTTGCAGTTTTTGGTATCGGACAAATTCCAGGGGTATTGGCATTATTTATTTTAACAATATGTGTTATTGCGAAATTGTTCTATGAATCGCTTGAAACAATTGATCCAGGTCCAATGGAAGCGATGACGGCCGTAGGTGCAAATAAAACAAAATGGATTATGTTTGGAGTAGTTCCACAGACAATGTCTACATTTTTATCATATGTATTATTTGCATTTGAGATTAATATTCGTGCCTCAGCAGTTCTTGGATTAGTAGGTGCTGGTGGTATCGGTTTATTCTACGACTCAACTTTAGGATTATTCCAATATCCAAAAACAGCGATGATTATTCTGTTCACTTTAGTCATTGTTGTCATTATTGACTATGTCAGCTCGAAAGTGAGGGAAAAACTCGCATGACACAAGAACAGCATCAGTTAGAAAAGAAATATCCAGTGAGATCAAAGGAACACAAACAAAGAATGATTAAACATTGGCTTATTGCCATTGTTGTTTTAGCTATCATTGTTTGGGGTTTTGCAGGTATGCCTGCTTTAGAATTAAAATCTAAATCAATTGAAATTCTTAAATCTATTTTTAATGGATTATTCCACCCCGATTGGGATTACGTTTATATTCCAGCTGGAGAAGACTTACTTCGTGGTTTACTTGAAACGTTTGCCATTGCTGTTATTGGTACATTTATCGCAGCAGTAATTTGTATACCATTCGCATTTTTAGGTGCACGTAATTTAGTAAAAGTTCGACCAGTCACAGGGATTACTAAATTCATTCTTAGTGTCATTCGTGTATTCCCTGAAATTGTTATGGCGTTAATTTTTATAAAAGCAGTAGGTCCTGGTTCATTTTCAGGGGTACTTGCATTAGGTATTCATTCAGTAGGGATGTTAGGTAAATTATTTATAGAGGATATTGAAAGTTTAGACTTCTCTTCAGCCGAGGCTTTAAAAGCAAGTGGTGCGAATAAAACTAAAACACTTGTATTTGCGGTGATTCCTCAAATTTTACCTTCATTCTTATCCCTTATTTTATATCGTTTTGAATTAAACTTACGTTCAGCATCTATTTTAGGTTTAATCGGTGCTGGTGGTATTGGTACACCACTTATCTTTGCACTTCAAACACGTTCATGGGATCGCGTAGGTATTATATTAATCGGATTAGTTATTATGGTAGCCATTGTTGACTTTATCTCGGGAGCTATTCGTAAACGTATTGTGTAATAGAAGACATAATTTGAACGTTTTTATAAATAAATAGAGCTATTGCCAGGACTTAGAAAACTGGACAATAGCTCTTTTGCTATGCATGAAAGAAATGTTGTTACAGTATTAGTAACAGATACTTAGAAAAATACAGTTAATGTTTTTTAGGAATAACGCGTTTAAAACTAATACTTCTAAGGTTAGTATAAGAGTGAATATGCTAAAATAATTATATTTTGAAGTATTAGTGTCATATTTTTTAGTAAGGGGCATTACTAAAGAATATGTAGCATTATTTAAGGATAGTGAATGATGATAACTAAGTGTAGGTTCTGTTTTTAAATAATGCGGTTGTTCATTGATGTGTGATTCGATACATAAGTCGTGTTGTCAGAGTAACGTGTTGTTTGAATAGCATTTAATTTAGTGTCATGAGGTGGAGTCGTCGTTGTTCGCTGTTTCATTTAGCTCTGTTTTTCAACAGAACTATTAAAATCGTTGTCATTATTCTCTAAGGTGTCTTTACTTCATCCATTTTCCTCTACAAGATCATTGAAACCGATACTTTGTCTTCAGATAGATTTCACTGTGGCGCTGAAACATGATAAAAACGTGTGTGTTGATTCTAAAGGATGACGAGAATACTATTAATATTATAGTTAATACCTTGATCTATGTTGTAATCATTTCTAGGTGTAATGAGTCATTCGTTTTGGTCATGATTAATTAGTATCGTTTTCTGAAGCAATAGACTGATGAGGTATATGATCATTATATTGTTAATCAATATTCTGCTAGGATGTAAATGCGTGACCTTGAGAAAAAATAAATGAAGATGCTATAAGTGTTGTACCAAATACCTATTTAAAATGATGTATAGTCAAAGGTAGTTAGTTCTTAGTAATGATCATTCTATATACATAAAGATAATGATTTTATTTTTCAAAAATAATCATAACTATGTACATTTATAAACTAACATATTCGTAAAAAAACAACCTTAATATTTCCTATCATCTATATGACAGATTTGTCATACACTTAAAAGTTGATAGGATAAATCGCTATTAAATAAAACTATATTATGACATTGAAAGGATGTAGAAGATGAATTTTCGAAATGTAGTGGCAGATGATTTAAAACGTTTAATTCAATTAGAAAATGAAGGGTTTACTAAAGAAGAAGCAGCAACAACTAAAGCTTTAAAACAGCGTATTGAAATCATTCCGGATACGTTTATTGTTGCAGAAGAAAACAATAAAATCGTTGGTTATATTAATGGTCCAGTTATTTCGAATAAGTGTATTACAGATGATTTATTTGCATCGATTAGACCTAACCCCAATATAGGTGGTTATTTAAGTGTACTCGGTTTAGTTGTAGCGAAAGATTTTCAACATCAAGGCATTGCAGGACAACTGTTAAATTATTTTGAGAATATAGCAAGGCAACATGCACGTTTCGGAGTCACTCTCACTTGTCGCGATACTTTAGTAAGTTTTTATGAATCGCATGGATATATTAATGAAGGATTATCAAATTCTATTCATGCAAATGTAACTTGGTATAATCTAGTAAAGGAATTATAAATGTTAATGCGTTTCTTCGTATTAAAAAACGTTTTTAATTATAGTTATAATAAATATAATCTCAATTATCTTACTTTCAAAGATTGGAATATGTATGCAATTCGAAATAGTTATAAATTTATATGTTTTTAATAAATAGAGTAAAATTTTAAGTATATATATTTAAATTGTAAAGTTTTTTAAAATACATTTATTTATGTTGGTATATATTTATAAATAGTAGTATAATGATTAAAAATATATTGATGTAAAAAAGTTAGTTAGAACCAAATTAATTAGAAATATAGGAGAATATTATGTCAAAAAAAGAAAGAGATTTTAAACGTTCTTTTGGGGAAGAAAAAGCTAGAGTTAAACTTTACAAATCAGGGAAACATTGGGTTAAAGCAGGTATTAGAGAACTTCAATTATTAAGAAGTTTAGGTTTATCATTTTTTGATAAAGATGTTGAAAAGACAAATGATTTGCCAAAATCAACCCAGCATAACTTAAAAACACAAGCATTGAAGACTACGGGACTCGTCGGGGGTGCATTTACATTTGCAATGTTAAATGATCATCATGCTTTTGCAGCCTCAGAAACACCTATGACTTCAGAAATTGCATCTAATAGTGAAACAGTTGCAAATCAAAACTCAACCACAGTTACAAACTCTGAAACCTCAACAACTGAGCCTATTTCAAGTCAAACAAGTACCTCTCAAGATGCTACATCTAGTACAAATTCAACAGAAAAAAGTGCTTCATCATCTATAACAGATAGTCAAACAAGTACAGATTCAACAGAAAAAAGTACTTCATCATCTACAACAGATAGTCACACAAGTACAGATTCAACGTCAGATAAATCTACATCAAATTCTGAAAAGCAAGATAGCTCGATGTCAAATTCTGATACTAAAGCTTCAAGTTCATCAATTACTAATAATTCAACAAGTAATAATAGCGCTACTTCAGAGAAAGATACTAATAGTCAAGCCAACACTACATCTACTGATAGTCAAAAAGGTAGTACTTCAACCAGTGATAATAGCAATACGTCAACGAGTACAAAAGATAATCAAATAAGAAAAAATTCGACAGAATCCAATAGTATAACGTCATCAAATTCTACATCAGACAGTAATAGTGGTTCAACAGTTTCTACTCATTCAACGACGTCACAGTTAACGAGTACTTCAGAAAGTCAGATAAGTACAGATTTAGGTTCTACATTATTAGTGAGCGATTCAACAAGTACATCTACAAGTACAGCACCACTAGAACTTAGAACATTTAGTAGATTGGCAACAACAACATTCGCAGCAGCAGCAGCAACTTCAACTACAAATACTTATACAGGTGCAGGGACTGATACAAATTATAATATTCCAATTTATTATAAATTAACAACTGTAAATAATGGAACGTCTATGACGTTTACGTATACAGTTACTTATGATAATCCTGCTACTAAGACGGTTGAAATACCTACAGCATTGTCTAATAGTTACGCAATATACAACACAGGAACAACTTATCAAACGATGTTTACACTAGGTAGTGCATATGGAACACCTTCAACAGCGACAAGTTATATTACCGATTCAACAGGTGCTCAACTTAGTAATCCAAAAGCAAACACAACTAATATAAACAAACAGGGTAGTGGATATTCTTGGGCAAACGGCTACCAAATGAATGGATTCCAAGCTAAACAAGGATATGGTTTAACCACAACTTGGACAGTTCCTATCAATTCTAGTGGAGACACTTCTTTTACATTTAACCCATACTCTACATCTGTGACAGGTGGGACAAACTTCTTTAATGGTCAAAAAGTTAATGTAACTGATCCAACAAGTACAGCTAATTCACAAAGTGCGTCAAC